>CALZKI010000078.1 GCA_945787995.1 uncultured Lachnospiraceae bacterium
GCATTGGTATCATAATGCAATCCATCCACCAGTTTGTATCCGCCCTGTTTCACAATACTTGCTGTATCGATCCATCTGACCCCATTCAACAATCCGGGCATATTCGCATTAAAGGTATCCACCTGTTCCTGTGTCACGTAGGGGTTCTCCCATACCGGATTCACCGAAACAAAATAAGTCGTTGCTCCTCTGGCCGCCCACTGGGCAGCTCTTTGATTTGTAAGGGCCGCATATTGATTGTAATTCCCGGGATCATTTACTCCCATACAAATAACGACCTTTGTTCCCTTTCCAACAATATTATCAAGTCTTGGTACGGCATTTGCCTCAAACCAGGAATATCTTTTACTATTCTCACAAATCCAGGTACTTCCTCCGCCGCCTACAGCCGCAGACATCTGGACACATCTGGAATCCCCCACAAAAACAACCCCTGCGGGAGATGCAATATAGGGTGGTGCCGGTTCTTCAGGTGCGGCATTTTCAATGGCTGCCGTTGCTGCGGCTTCTTGTTGTGCCTGTAAAGCCGCCATTGCTGCGGCTTCCTGCTCTGCCTGTAAAGCTGCCAGATCAATCTGCTCTTCTCCCAGGTAACGACCTGACACAAAAGCCTTCTCCCCTTGATAGGTAACAGCCATCCAGTTATCCTCGGTATACTCGCCCAGTACTTCCACAGGATCATTTGTAGACAGCCTGCCTAATATGTCATAGGAAGTATCCGGTCCCTTCCTTACATTAACAAAACTTTGGGCATAAAGAGTAACCGGTTTCTCATAAACGGTCACTTTGGACCAATCCGCTTCTTTATCTGCCGGATTTCTCTCTGAATCAAGTTCGGCTTCCGTTATCTGTTCCTTTTCTGCTGTGACCTCTTTTGAAACAGATTCCTCTTCCGCTATTTGCGGCTTTTCTATCGTGATCTCCTCTGAGGCAGTTTCCTCTTTCGTTGTCTGCGCCTTTTCTATCGTGATCTCCTCTGAGGCAGTTTCCTCTTTCACTGTCTGTGCCTTTTCTATCGTGATCTCCTCTGAAAGCAGTTCTTCCTCGATTGTCTGATCCCGGTCTGAAACATCCTCCCTTACGGTATTTTCCTTTAGAACCATCACTTCTGCTTGTTCCCTTTGCAATACCCTTGTTTGTTCCAACCCGTATCCGGCTATAACAACCAGGATAATCAGACACAAAAATGCCTCCCATATCCGCTTTTTCATCATGATGTTTTACCCTTTCCCATTCCTCACGTTAAAGGATCAGTTATTTTTCCGCAGGTATTCTGTCCCCCGGGAAGTAATCCACGCCATAACCCATTCCACTGCCGGCCCCACAATAAGCCCGACAACCAGGGTGAAGATAAGACAAAGGAACAGGATAATCATGGGTGAAATGCCCATGAATCCATTTCCCACAAACCTGTAAATAAAACCATGTATCAGATAGAAATACAAAGAATATCTTCCCAACACGCGTAGCGGGACACTCTTGAAATCATGCAACAGCCCCACCATTGCAACACTCATGGTAAAAGCCAGACTTTTTACAGCTTCCCAACGCATTAAGGAGGTTCTGTGGAAGCAAAATCCACTGATCCCCAAAACAAACAGACTTGCAATCAAGACATAAGGTATGATCCCCGTTAACCATCCTGTTTCTTTCTGATAGGTTCCGCTTTCCAACCGGGCTATATACACTCCAATCAGAAAAGCACCATTGGACAAAAACCAAAAATCGGCCTTTCCCATAGCATACAGCCAATATGTAAAACCGATTACCATAACCGTTAATAGAATATCCCGGACCTTCTTCCAGGCACTTTTCCATTTTTCAGGCAAAACTGTTTCCGGCCCATAACAGACAAAAAAACATATATACAGGACCATCTGTACACTGATATACCAATACTCACTTCCCACAAGGTAGTCCTTCCAGTCTCCCCAGTCACGAAAACCACCTTCCAGAAACATAATCATGCCAACCACCAGAAGATACGGCAGATAACAGGTGCTCAGTCTATTCCAAAGAAAGCTTCTCCCTACGCCTCTCTCTCCTGCACTTTTTACCAGACCGTAACCGGAAACAAGAAAGAATATATCAACTCCCAAAACACCCAATCCGCACAGGAACTCTCTCACCACAGGGTATTTTGACGCTTCCAGCATCCATTCCGCGTAGTGTGAAGCCATCACCATAAGGATGGCCAATCCCCGAAAACAAGCAGATGTTTGCTTTAAAATCATTTCACTCTTATCCTTTTATCCAAATCATTCTATCAAACTAACATTCATATTCTTGCAAACTTGCAATTCATACTCTTAACTTGGAATTTTAGCACAATCAATAACCTATTACAATGTTTCCCCCATGCCATATGCACATTCGTTACAGTTTTTTGTGCATTTGCGCCAATTGTCTGTATAATATGACAATTGTCCTACCCTTTCGTAACGTGATATAAATATAAGCGTAACAAAAAAAGGGCAAAGTACGACGAACTCTCAAATCAAAAACTTTGCTCAAAAAACAAATGGAGGCAAAATACAATGAAAAAATTTATTGCTAGTTTACTCATTGGAACAATGGCTCTTTCTTTAGTAGCCTGCGGTTCCTCTGAAACAGCTGAAGCTCCTGCTGCTACTGAAGAAGTAACAGAAGAAGTTGCAGAAGAAACAACAGAAGAAGTTGCGGAAGAAGCTACTGAAGAGACAACTGAAGCAGCTGAAGAAGCAACCGAAGGTACAGGTCTTAACATTTTATTCGTATCCAGCCCATCCGGTATCGATGATGGTTCTTTCAACCAGAACTGTTACAAGGGTGTTGCTGATTTCGTAGCAAATCATGCTGATTGCCAGGCTACAGCATTAAAAGAGCCTACAGGTGATTCCGAAGCTTGTATCGCTATGGTAGAAGCAAACGCTGCTGATTACGATGTTATCGTATGTAGTGGTTTCCAGTTTGCAGCAATCGGTGATATCGCAGATGATAACCCGGACAAAACTTTCTTATTAGTAGATACAACTCCTACTTATGCAGATGGCACAGCTGCTGAATGTGAAAACATCTATGCAATGACATTTGCTGAACAGGAATCCGGTTTCTTCGCAGGTATCGCTGCTGCTCTTGAAACAAAAACAGGTAAAGTTGCTGTTGTAAACGGTATTGCTTATCCTTCCAACGTTAACTACCAGTACGGTTTCATGAACGGTGTTGATTACGCAGTTGCAAAGCTTGGTGCTACAGCTGAATATGTGGAACTTCCTTCCTACGCAGGTACAGATGTAACAAACGCAAACGTTGGCGGTAACTACATCGGTTCTTTCGCAGACCAGGATACAGGTAAAGTTGTTGGTGAAGCATTGATCAAAGAAGGTTGTGATATCATCTTCGTTGCAGCCGGCGATTCCGGTAACGGCGTATTCACAGCAGCAAAAGAAACAGACAACGTAATGGTAATCGGTTGTGATGCTGACCAGTATGACTTCGGTGATAACGGTTCCAGAAACATCATCCTTACTTCTGTATTAAAATGCATGGATATCAACAACGAGCGTCAGCTTGAAAAAATCTATGCAGGCGAATTCCAGGGCGGAAACGAATTGCTCTTCGCTAACACAGATTCCACAGGTTATGTTTCCGCTGAAGGTCGTCAGCAGCTGTCTGCTGAAACTTTATCTGCTTTGAAAACAGCATTCGAAGAAGTAAAAGCCGGCAACATCGTTCCTGCTTCCAACTTCGGCGTAACACTGGACGAGTTCAAAGCTACACTTCAGTAATTCAATAATGTAATTATCCGAAAGCGAGTAGGTTCTTACCTACTCGCTTTTTGTAATGACTCAAAGTCATGCAAATCTTTTTATATTGACCAAGTAACTGCAAAAGCGGCGCAGTCCATGGCTCTGATTCGTTTTTAGAATATTGGAAAAAACTGATATTTATGCTAGTATAGTCATGGTGTTTATCGCAGAATTCTAAAGTGTTTTGATACTTGATTTAGCTGACATCAATGATCCATATCATTATCTTACAAGAAGGGAAACGTGACATGTCTGACTACATTGTTGAAATGAAACATATCACCAAACGGTTCCCCGGTATCGTAGCAAACGATGATGTGTCCATCTCTATCAGGAAGGGCGAAATTTATGCACTGCTTGGCGAAAACGGCGCCGGCAAGTCGACCCTGATGAGCATGTTATTCGGTATGTATGAACCGGACGAGGGTGAGATCTACGTACGCGGCGAAAAAGTCTCCATCGACTCCCCCACCCGTGCAACAGAATTAAACATTGGTATGGTACACCAGCACTTTAAACTGGTTTCCAATTACACCATCACAGAAAACATCATTATGGGAATGGAGCCCATGAAGAAGGTTTTGGGCATCCCTGTAGTGGACTTAAAGACAGCCAATAAGCAGGTGGACGAAATATCCAAAAAGTATGGTCTCGAGGTAAATCCCACAGCCCTGATTTCTGAGATTCCCGTTTCTACCCAACAGCGTGTGGAAATTCTGAAAATGTTATACCGGGAAGCTGAAATTCTGATTTTTGATGAACCCACTGCGGTTCTGACCCCTCAGGAAATCGCCTCCTTATTAGAGATTATTAAGGGTCTTCGCGACGGTGGCAAGACAATCATCCTGATCACCCACAAACTGGATGAAATCAAACAGGTAGCCGATCGTTGTGCCATTTTGAACAGAGGAAAACTGATCGACATTCTGGATGTGGCTACTACTTCTACCAAGACCATGGCCAATCTGATGGTTGGACGTGAGGTAAGCTTTACCGTTGACAAGTCACCCGCACAGATGGGGGACGAGGTGCTAAAAGTGGAGGGGCTGACCGTCCGAAACCGGAAGAAATTTGAAGTGGTAAAACAAGCAAGCTTTTCCATTCATAAAGGAGAGATTTTTGCCATAGCCGGTGTAGCAGGTAATGGACAGACAGATATAGCAGATGCCATTGCAGGCACCATGGAAGCTTATGCCGGAAAAATCCTTTTCAAAGGGGAAGACATCACCAAATCCTCCATTCGCGAAAGAGCCCTAAAGGGTATCGCATATATCCCGGAAGACCGTCAGAATTGCGGACTTGTTATGGATTTTTCACTGGCAGATAACCTGGCTTTGAAGAAATATTATAAAGAACCCTTCTGTAAAAGGAATTTTCTGAAACCGGATGCATTTACCCAGAATGCTTCCGCCTTGATCTCCTCTTACGATATTCGAAGCGGTCAGGAAGAAAAAACCATTGTCCGTTCCATGAGTGGCGGAAACCAGCAGAAAGCGATCATTGCCCGCGAAATTGATACGGACGCCGAGCTGATCATCTTTGTCCAGCCCACCCGCGGTCTGGACATCGGTGCCATAGAAAACATCAGAAAAGAAATCATCCGGCAGAGAGATTTGGGAAAAGCCATCCTCTTAATCTCCCTGGAGTTAGATGAAATCATGAACTGTGCAGATACCATTGCGGTCATCTACAACGGCGAGATTCAGAACATTGCTCCTGCAGACACTTTAGATACAAACCGCATTGGCGAATTTATGATGGGGGTAGGAAAACATGAATAAATCATCTCATTCAAAGAAAACTTCTATCCTGGTCAAATTATTGGGAAATGAAAAAAGACAAAAAATCACCATTCCACTTTTGGCTATTCTCATCGGCCTTGTGGTTGGTGGAATTATCATCGCTCTGACCGGTTCCAATCCTTTCAAGGCTTTCTACAACCTTTTGCAGGGATGTGGTCTGGCACGAAAGCCAAAATATGGTGGTAAAAAAGGCATGATCACCGATTTCATGGACTATCTGGACTACACCACTCCCATGATTTTAGCATCCCTTGCGTTTGCAGTTTCCATGAAAGCCGGTTTGTTTAACATCGGTATTTCCGGACAGATGATGGTGGCGGGATTTCTCTCCACGGTTCTGGTGGGTTACAGTTCCTTAAGCGCAGGCATGGCACTGCCCCTGGTTATCCTGATTGGTTTGATCTCCGGTGCATTGGTTGGTGCTCTTGTTGGTCTTCTGAAGTATCACTTTAACATCAACGAAGTGGTTTCAACGATTATGCTGAACTACATTTTCAGATACATTATTACTTTCTTTATCAATATGTATTATGTAGATCCGGTATCCAGACAGTCCAAACAGATCAATGCCCCAACCCGTCTTTCTTTGCAGAAGGTTCCGGTGGCAGGTTACAAAATGACGATTCCTTTAGGTTTTATCATAGCCCTGTTAGCAGTGGTGTTTGTCTATGTATTGATGGAAAAGACCAAAACCGGCTTTGAAATCAAAGCCGTTGGTTCCAGCAGAAACGCGGCCAGATATTCCGGAATCAATGTGGGTAAAAACATGATTCTTGCGATGACCATTTCCGGCGGATTATCCGGTCTTGCAGGGGTCACCTATTTCATGGGTTACATGGGCTCCATCAGACCGGGGGTGCTGGTAAGTACCGGTTTCGACTCTGTAGCAGTTGCACTCCTTGGAGCCAACAATCCATTTGGTATCATTTTCTCCTCCCTGTTTATCAGCGGGCTGAACAACGGCAGCACCTATATGAGTTCCTCCTCCGGCGTGGAACCGGAAATCTCCAGTGTTATCATTGGTATCATTCTTGTATTTAGTGCATGTGCAACCTATATCAAATATCTTGTAAATCGTAAGGAGGTAGAATCATGAATACAATCATCATCAATGGTTTAGCCTTCTCTCTTCCGTTGCTGGCCATGGCCCTCAGCGGTATTTACAGTGAACGAAGCGGCATCACAAACCTTGCGGTGGAAGGTTTTCAGGGCTTTGGTGCTTTTACGGGTGCCTTCTGTGCCATCCTTTTACAGCGTGCTCTTGGTAATTCCAATCTGCCTTTCTATGCGGCATTATTGATTTCTTTTTTAGGCGGTTGCTTATTTGCCATGCTGCATGCACTGATGTGTATTAAATTCAAAGCAAATCAGGTAATCAGCGGTGTTGTTATCAATATCTTTGCTACTGCGCTGACAGCTTATATGACAAAATCCTTCAACCGTACTTTGTTTGGTGAAACATCCGACAAATTTGTATTGAACGTGGCCCCTCGTTTTGATGTGCCGCTGCTCTCCAAATTGCCCGGCATCGGAGAAATTTTCTCCAAGGTATATGTTTTTGAACCAATCATTATAATTGTTGTTTTTGTAGGATGGTTTGTGATGTACAAAACCAGATTTGGTATGTATATGAGAGCCTGCGGCGATAATCCCCAGGCAGTAGATGCGGCAGGTATCAACGTGGCGAAGATACGTTATATCTCCGTTGCAATCAGCGGTGGTTTTGCAGGTCTTGGCGGTATCTGTTATGCATACTCCATTTCCTCCAACTTCTCTGCCAATATTTATTCCGGCTATGGATATCTGGCCATTGCCGCTCTGATTTTCGGTAACTGGAACATCCTTCCCACTCTGGGTGCATGTTTGCTCTTCGGCATAGCCAGAAGCGCCGGTTATCAGATCGTTATGATGGCGGAGCTTCCATCCACATACCAGGATGTGATCATGATCTTACCTTATGTCCTGACACTGATCATGTTGATGTTCTTCTCCAAGAAGAACCAGAGTCCAAAAGCGTTGGGTGTTGCATACGATAAAGGAAGCCGCTAACACGCGGAGAAGAAAACCGTCAAAGTTCATCATTGCCCATGTCTATTCGACACAGCATTGATAACTTTGACGGTTTTCTAATGCCAATATTTCTCAACTCCCTTGTCAAGAACACTGGTTTGACGGTATGAACAGCAATTTTTTCAATGTGCAATGACTCCTGTCAAATGCTCTATCAGTTCCCTGTGTTCCGGGAATGTGGCAAGTGCCCACTCCACATCGGTCAGGTGCTCATACCCCTCATCTGTGTACCCCGGAGAGGAAGTGGTTCCTACAAGGGTGTAGCCGTATGTTCCGCCCGGCAATCTTCTGGACCCCTGATAACAATTCTTATGCATCACAATCTGAGGTCTCTCCCCAGCTGCCAGATTCGTTCCAAGAACATGCCTTGTAGCCTTGCCATCCAAAGACAATTCCAGCAATTCCAACGGATCCCCCATATAGAAATGATACATTTCATCATGAGGCAGTTTATGCAAATGGGAAAAAGCATCTCCTTTCAAAAGGTAGTAGATACTGTTGCTCATATCTTTTCCGTCTACTTTTTCTTCACTGTGATAGGTGGAGCGAAACATTCCGCCTTCCACTGGTAGTGGTTCTAACTCCAATATTTCTATGATTTCTTCTACAGTCATCTGCTTATTGTCTATCCTGCTCATATTTCATTCTCCTTTGGTACATGTTCCATATCATGTTTTCCAAACCGCAGAGGACACTTGGTTCTGCAATTATTGCAATCCACGGTGTCAAATCCTCTTGCCGTTTTTCCGTATGTATTGACTCTACAGCGCTTTTGGGTAACACTTCCACTCTCAATTGCATTTACAGGACAACTGTCGATACATTTGCGGCAGGAAGGAATACAGATATCCGGCTGTAGTTCATCCGACTGTAGTTCCAGATTTGTCAAAACAGCTCCAATCACAAGACGATTTCCGAATTCTGCATTCAGAAGAAGAGAACTTTTCCCGATTGATCCCAGCCC
>CALZKI010000079.1 GCA_945787995.1 uncultured Lachnospiraceae bacterium
GTGGTATAAAATTACAAATCACTATTCCACGCACATCGTCTCTATATACTCTTCCAATGTTGGGATATGCACCAAATTTCTGCCTTTCACCTTACGTATGGCATTTGCGTTTTTAGCAAGCTCTGTGAAATTAGTCTTACCAAGAGAATACAATTTCATTCCCTCTTCATAAGTCACATATTTCTTAGAGCCGCAGCCTACAGCAAAGCTCATCTCATTAGGCGTAAGCGATCTTCTTACCCTTGCCATTTTCAGTTCCTCCACAAAATCATATATGACTTCCCAGCCACGCTCAATCGACTGCTCTTCCAACTTTCGCAAATTCACATAACTTAATGCATGGTTGAGATTTAGTTCGTTAAACTCTAACTCTTTTGATTCAAAAGCTTCCTTCAAATCTGCAATCTTCCAGGTAATTGTCAGGACCTCTGTTTCATCATTAATCTCTTCAATCTTCATATCTGCTCACCATATAATCATATAATTTTACTGCACTACTGATATCTACTGGCTTATCATCTTGAAGCACACAGCCCTCGAAATACTTTTTACCGTATTCAAGTTCATATACCCAATAATCAACATCTTTGTTCTGAGATCCCATAATCTTATCAAGAAGTTCAATTACAAGATCCTTGTGAGCGATACCAAGCCCGTCTCCATTAATAAAATCAGTACAGATATCATCTCTGTGTTTTCTTACTACCTCGTTTACTTCAGCTGTAAATTCATCGACCTGCTGAAGTTCTTTTAGAGCTTTAACAAACTGCTCTTTTGACAATATTTTATTTTCCTTCATCGTCATCCTCTTTCTTTTGCTGGTTCATTTCTGCAACCAATCTGTCTGTTATTTCTACAATGGCCTGTACAGCCTCTTTAGCTGCCTCATCAACTGGTTTGTCCATATCAAGCGGTATTGTAAATATTCTATTATCCATTGTTATTGCTCCCTTCATGCTGCCTGCATATCCGAAATTCTCATATAGTAAGAAAGTGCTCTCATAAAGAAATCCTCATCATGTGGAAGAATAATGCTTGGCCTGTTTCCACACACGAGCGCATCCATAGGCATTTTGAATAAGCTACTTAATGCATATAGGTTATCTATAGAGGGAATACTTGTCCCATCCAGCCAATGGTACACGGTCTGCACACAAGATAAGTTCATATATTTTTGAATATCCTTTGGAGTTACTTTTTTCCGTTCCATAATTTGCCGAATTCTTTCTCCGGTTCGTTTCATGTCAATTACTGGATACATTTTGCTCCTCCTTTCCTTCGCCAAGAATGTCTGGCAAATCTAGCTTCCCAAACAGCCTTTCATACAACTCAAATGACATTGCTACCAGGTATCTTCCATCTGCATTAAATTTGACAGGATTACCATATCGCCTGAAGAAGTCATCCGAATCAAGATTATCAATAAATTCTTGTTCTGTAATTTCTACCATAAGCACCTCCACACCATATAATGTCCCACAATTTATTGTAGATTCTCCCAGCAGCAAGGTCATTGAATTTGTAATATAAAATTACTGGCCGTACTCTCTCTCAATGTACTGATTAATAAGTTCAACATTGTAAATGAGCTTGCCTCCAATTTTTCTTCTGGCTCCAGCTCTTTCTCCCAGATTCCTGAATACATTTCGGCCTACTGAATATAGCAAAGCTCCTTCATTTGTATTCACGTATTTTTTCTGTGACGCCTCAACAATAATCTGTAGCTTCTGTAAATCGATACCCTCATAATTCCGTGTTACCTGCATTTTAATTACCCCCTTGAAAATAATCTTTCTTTTACACTATCGCGCCAGTCTTCAAGGAATACCTGCGCAGTAACCGTAATAAACAAAACAGCAAATCCTGCAGCTGAAAGAAATCCTACGCATTTAAGACTTTCCCAGCACTGATTAGTCACTGACATAATTCCGCCTAAGATCATGACTAGAATAAAGAACCCAAACGCTCTTTCTCCAATCTTCATCCCGATACTCATAATTAAATTTGCAGCTACCAATACTAAAAACAAAACGAGCCAAACTGGTTTTAATAAAATTCTCATAAGCTTCTTCATCTAAAATTTATAGAGTCCGTCGCCACTCTCTTCATCGCCTCCAACACTAGATTCTCATCCCCCTCAAACATGTGTGAATATCTTTTCAAAATGGTTTCCTGCGTATCTCCGCTAACCTGCTCGATAACAGAAATCGGAACGCATTGCCTAATCAGATTGCTAATATATGTATGCCTAAAAGAATGGCAATTGTATTCTGGAATTTCAACCTCTCGGCATGCTTTCTTTATCATAACCGTACACACCCCATGATCCCAGGTGAATAATCGATCTTCACGTTTTCCATCTTTCTTCAGGTGCTCCTCTAATAATGGGATATATAAGTCAGTAATATCCTTAGGCAACGGGATTTTTCTTGTCTTGTCATTTTTTGTTCCCTTCACCAATTTATAAGTGGAATTATATGACTTTGTTACAGAAACCTTCATCTTTCCATTACTATATTCTTCAAAATCATCATATACCAGTGCTATTACTTCACCGATACGCATTCCGGTCCAATACAAAAGTCGCAAAAGCAGTCTATACTTCGGGTAACAGTCCTCCCCTAATCTTATAAAAGAATTTTCTGCAAAATATTGGTCAAGCTTCAGATACTCATCATACGTAATTACTGTCTTAATTGCTTTAGGCTTAAATCTGGCATTGTCACAGTAATCGAATGGATTTTCCTTAATCAAATGATTTTTATATGCCAGTTTCACCAATTTTCTTAGACATGCATTGATATTATACAATGTTTCTTCTGAATAACCATATGCTCTGCAATTCGAAATCAATTCCAGGTAGTTATCTTCTGTAATATACTTAAGTTTCGCTTCTGTTGACCAGAATTTCGTAATCATATTATACTGATTTTTCGTGTTTCGGATACTTGCCTTACTATAGTTGTTTGCAAGGGCTTTATTCATCCATAATCCCAATGCTTTTTCTAGGGTGATTTCATCAGTAACCTCAGCATACTTTCCATTTCGCATATCTGCTAACGTTTTTACCGCCGCTCGATACGAACTGATACCGCAAATCCACTTGGATCTGTACATGTTTTGATTCGTTATTGGATCATACTCTGTGTAACTATACTTAATATCATAGTTCCCTGTTTGCTGATTCAAGTATACTCCCGGCTGTTTTGTAGTGATTCTTGTCTTCTTTTTAGACATAAAAAGTCCTCCTTCGTATATTTATTGGCGTACGAATTTTACCCGTTTTAGCTACGAATAAAATACGAATACCTTCAAAAAAATACGAAAAAGGACTCGATTATGTCTAACTATACATCATTTTTATAAGATTAATGGCATTTTAGCCAGATTATTTCTCTAACGTTTTCATAGTCGGGAACAACAATACATCTCGAATGGCCTGGCTGTCGGTAAGCAGCATAACCAGTCTGTCGATGCCGTAGCCGATACCACCTGTAGGAGGCATACCGATGCTGAGGGCATTTAAGAAGTCCTCATCGGTGTGGTTTGCTTCCTCATCGCCGGCTTCAAAAGCGGCATCCTGAGCTGCGAAACGCTCTCTCTGATCGATAGGATCGTTCAGCTCGGAGTAGGCGTTACACATTTCCCATGTATTGATGAATAATTCGAAACGTTCTACCTTGGTAGGATCCTCAGGTTTCTTCTTCGTAAGAGGAGAGATGGCAAGGGGATGATCCGTAACAAAGGTAGGCTGAATCAGATTCTTTTCACAGTATTCTTCGAAGAACAGGTTCACGATTTCGCCTTTTGTATGACGTTCTTCGTATTCGATGTGATGTTCTTTTGCAAGTGCTTTTGCTTCTTCGTCTGTCTCTACCTGATCAAAGTCGATGCCGGCATATTTCTTGATACAGTCGATCATGGTGATGCGTTCGAATGGCTTACCGAAATCAAGCTCAATGCCGTTGTATGTGAACTTGGTGGAACCAAGCACTGTTTCAGCCAGATAGCGGAACATGGACTCTGTCAGTTCCATCATACCCTCATAGTCTGTATATGCCTGGTACAACTCCATCAAAGTGAATTCCGGATTATGTCTTGTGTCAACACCTTCGTTACGGAATACTCGTCCGATTTCGTATACACGCTCCAAACCACCCACGATCAGTCTCTTTAAGTATAACTCTAAAGAGATACGTAATTTTACATCTTCGTCCAGTGCGTTGTAGTGGGTATCGAAAGGTCTTGCGGCAGCACCGCCTGCATTGCTCACAAGCATTGGTGTTTCCACTTCCATGAATCCTCTTCCATCTAAGAACTTACGGATTTCTTTGATGATCTGAGAACGCTTGATGAATACTTCCTTGCTCTCCGCATTCATGATCAGGTCAACGTATCTCTGACGATAACGGGTGTCTGTATCTGTTAAGCCATGGAATTTCTCAGGCAGAATCTGCAGACTCTTTGTGAGCATTGTCATCTCTACTGCATGGATGGAGATCTCACCGGTCTTGGTTCTGAACACATAACCTTTCACGCCATAGATATCACCGATATCTGATTTCTTGAAATCAGCATAGGGTTCTTCGCCAATGGCATCTCTTGCTACATATACCTGGATGTTGCCCTTCAGATCCTGAATATTGCAGAAGGAGGCTTTACCCATGACACGTTTGAACATCATACGTCCCGCAATGGATACGTTGATTGGAGCTGCATCCATGATAGAGCGTCTCTCATTGTAATCTGCATTCAGCACTTCTCTTGCCTGTGCTTCGTCCATACCCTCCACGTTTGGAGCCACACGTCCTGCAAGAAGCTCCGCTTCATGTGCTTCATACAATGCTTTTGCTTCATCTGTATGATGTGTCTGATCGTATTTTGTTATCTGAAAAGGATCTTTTCCTGCTTCCTGCAAAGCTTGAAATTTCTCTCTTCTCACCTTCAGAAGCTGGTTAATATCCTGTTCAGGCTGCTGTGCGTTCTTCTGCTGTTCTGCCATTGTTGTACCATGCCTTTCTCAAATAGAGGTAATTAGTTAGATCTCTGAATTCCTAATACTTTGTATTTTAATACACCAACCTGTGTTTCAACGTCTACTACGTCGCCAACCTTTTTACCGATCAGAGCCATACCAACAGGAGACTCATTGGAGATCTTACCCTTCAGGCTGTTTGCTTCTGTGGAACCGACAATCTTGTATTCCAGTTCCTCATTAAATTCCATATCGAGAATCTTTACCTGACAACCAACGTTGATTTTGTCCAGGTCGATTTCATCTTCGTCTACTACTTCAGCGTTTTTCAGGATTTTTTCCAGCTCATCAATTCTTGCTTCGATATCACGCTGTTCATCCTTGGCCGCATCATATTCAGCATTTTCGGACAGGTCTCCCTGTGCTCTTGCTTCTTTCAGTTTCTGCGCAATGTCCTGTCTCTTTTCAACCTTTAAGTACTGCAATTCTTCCTCGATTTTCTTCAGTCCTTCATAGGTCATAATGTTCTTTTTTTCAGCCATTGTTGTACCCTTTCTTTTCTTGATATATTTCCGAATATCCGTATCAAAATGACTCCGCAGAAGTCAGATCCCCGTTTCCCTCCGGATATTATATTCTCTAATTAACCCCGATATTATACCCATTATTTAATGTAGTGTCAAGTATGCCGCATGGCGAAACATAGCGTACCGCCGCGTTTTCTCCTGCAAAACGTTGTCTCGTTTTCTCCCGGGAGAACAGGTCGATATATTTACTGCCCGAAGGACATAGAAAGTCAGGCAAACCGCCTCCACCATCCATATCCAGCACCACCTGTGGCAGTATGCCTAAGCTGATTCCTCTTGTATACAATAATTTCTGGGTGCAGAAGGTTTTCATATTCCAAACATCCGGAAGAATGCCATATTCCAATTCCAGAAAATCCGCAAATTCCCGGACAATGGGGGGAATGCCTTCGGAGCGCATGATATATATGCTCATTTCCTTTACTTCCGTGAATTTGAATTCCATAACCCTGCGGATCCAGAACAGTTCTTCCTCTAACAGGAAAAAGTCATCTCCCGGAAGTACCAGACCAAAGCCTCTGATCTCTTCCGGTGCCAACTCCCGGATCAATAATTCGCCGATCTGCAATGCCGCTTCTGCCTGATTTTGTTTGTAGATATCCTCCAATAATGTCCGTAGGGCAGGATGAAAAAGCATTGCCTGCTGCCCCCTTCCATAGGCAGATACCGTTCTTTCCAGCACATGAGAGAAATTTGTTTTATCCCAAAGCACTCCTTTTTTACGGTACGGTGGTACCGGAAAGCAGAGAAACCGAAGTGCCTCAAAAGGAATCGCCCCGGCGCGAGGCATTTCATTCTCTGTCATAGGCTCCAGGATTTTATGTCTTTCCAGAAAAGGATGTTTGAGAAAAACTGCCCGGCCCATATTCTTTTTTTCCTCAAAAAAATACAAGATCGTTTTTTCCATACATTACATATATGCAAAAAAACGATCCTGTATGCCAAGTTTTTCCTATCCGATTCGTTCCCACGTGTCTGTTCCGGAGCACCTCGCTGTTATGGAAGACCAGTGGTGCCGGTAGCCTTTACTGCTGACCCAGCCACTGCTCAAACATCAGCAGATACCATATCTGAGGTCTCCAGACGTCTCTTTCCGTGTAATCCTTCCACAATTTTTCAACCACCGCCTGATTCAGGATTCCCTCTGCCGCAATTTTTTCAGGCTTTAGCAGTTCCTCGGCATAAGCACGAAGTGCCGGCTCCTGCAGCCATTTCCTGATTGGTATGGAAAAACCCTTCTTGGGGCGATCCATCAGTTCCTTCGGTACATATTTATACAGGACGTCACGCAGAACGATTTTTCCCACGTCACCCTGCCTCTTATACTGCATGGGCAAAGTAAATGCAAACTCCACCACATCCTTATCCAGCATGGGAATCCTGGATTCCAGGGACACCGCCATGCCGGAACGGTCCACCTTCACCAGAATATCTTCCGGATGGTACAGACACATATCCTGTAAGGACAGCAGCTGAATGGGATGATCCGGTGCAAGCTTCTTTCCGGTAAGATCTCTGTATATTTCATGAACTGCTTTTCTGGCTTCCTTTTCCCTGCAACCACTCAGCACCAGGCCTTCCCTGCAGCGGACGTTATTTTCAAAATACACGTCCTCTATACTTTGAGCCTGCAGCAAACGTCCCTTTAAGCCGATACCGTTTTCACGGTCCATTGGCAAAAGTTCCATAAGGTTTCCCGCCGTGCCGCGGATGCCTGCAGGCACCTTTTTCATCTTATTCCAGATTCTGTCACTCCAGGTATAGATATTGTAACCGGCAAACAGCTCATCACCGCCGTCCCCGGACAAAGCTACCGTCACATGCTCTCTTGTCAGTTTACTGACCAGATAAGTGGGAATCTGGGAGGAGTCCCCGAAGGGTTCTCCGAATATATAGGAAAGCTTTGGAATCACGTCCTTGGCATCCTGTTCATGTATGGTCAGTCTGGTATGGCTGGTACCCAGATGCGCTGCAATCTGTTCTGCCGCATCTGCCTCGTTATAGGCTTCTTCTTCCATGCCGATGGTAAAGCTTCTGACCTGACCTCGACCCAGAGACTGCATCAATGCCACACAGGTACTTGAGTCAATGCCTGCCGATAGAAATGCACCAACCGGCACATCTGCCACCATCTGATCTGCTATGGATGCTTTTAACAGACGCTCCAGCTCTGCTGCCGCTTCCTGCCTTGAGCCGGTAAAGGGACTGGCAAATCCTTTTCTCGCAGCTTCCTCCATCGACCAATACGTCTCAATCGCAGGCTCCCGATCAAAGGGTGCCTCTATGGTCAGGATCTTTCCCGGCTCCAGTTTCCTCACATTTTCATAAATACTGAAGGGTGCGGGAATATAGCCATGAGAAAAATAGAAGGGCAAAATATCCCGGTTGATCTCATTGTCAAAGCCTTCCACCTGTGTAAAACAGCCAATATCAGAAGCAAAAGCAAAGCAACCTGCAACACGACCATAGTATAGTGGTTTCTCGCCCACTCGATCCCTGGCAAGCACCAGCTTCTTCTCTTCTCTATCCCACAGTGCGATGGCAAACATGCCCTTGCACTGCTCCAAAGTAGCCTTCACGCCATAGCGTTCAAAGGCCTCCAGAAGCACTTCTGTATCCGATGTTCCACGGAAAGAAATCCGATATTCCTTCTCCAAACGGTTGCGAATCACCTTGTGGTTGTATATCTCGCCGTTATAGCAGATCACGAATCGTCCGCTGGCAGAGACCATTGGCTGACTTCCTGTTTCAGATAGATCCACAATCGACAGACGGCGATGTCCCAGACCCACAGAGCCATCCTGCTCGATCCATACGCCTCCTGCATCCGGACCACGGTGGAACATTCTCCTGTTCATGGCTTCCATATTCTGTTGTAATTCTCCGCGATAGCCGCACAGGCCTGCAATTCCACACATACTGTCTCCTACATCC
>CALZKI010000080.1 GCA_945787995.1 uncultured Lachnospiraceae bacterium
TTTTCGTAGACTTACGGATATGAATGTGGTAAAATAACCAGTGGCGATTGTTATCTTCTATGGAGATCAACAACGCCCTGGCGTTATTGGAGACGAGAGAGATTTTGTTGAGTTGGATGAAAGGATATCACCGAATATGGAGTTCAAATTACATTCTGAATATCAACCCACCGGGGATCAGCCACAGGCCATCAAAGAACTTGTGGAAGGATTTCAAAAGGGTAACCAATTCCAGACTTTATTGGGTGTTACCGGTTCCGGTAAGACATTTACCATGGCAAATGTAATTCAGGCATTGCAGAAGCCCACACTGGTGATCGCCCATAACAAAACCCTGGCCGGCCAGTTGTATAACGAATTCAAGACGTTTTTTCCGGAAAACGCGGTAGAGTATTTTGTGTCCTATTACGATTACTATCAGCCGGAGGCTTATGTGCCCTCTTCCGATACGTACATCGCAAAGGATTCCTCTGTCAATGATGAGATCGACAAATTACGTCTTTCTGCTACAGCGTCGCTTACAGAACGAAAGGATGTTATCGTTGTGGCCAGTGTGTCCTGCATATACGGTTTGGGCAGCCCGGAAGAATATAACGGGTTGAAGGTATCCTTACGGCCGGGCATGAACAAGGACCGAGACCAGGTTCTGCGGGAACTGGTGGAGATCCAGTATGACCGGAATGATATGGATCTGGACAGGGGCTGCTTCAGGGTCCGTGGTGATGTGGTGGAGATCAATCCAGCGGAAGGCGGAGAGTATATTCTGCGTATTGAATTCTTCGGAGATGAGATTGACCGTATTGCGGAGGTGGACCCTCTGACCGGAAGAGTGCATGCTACCCTGCAGCATGTGACTGTTTTTCCCGCATCTCATTATGTGGTCTCCAAGGACAGTATTTTAAGAGCCTGTGATGATATTGAAGCGGAGCTGGAAGAGCGGGTGAAATTCTTCAAAAGTGAAGACAAACTTTTAGAGGCACAGCGTATTTCGGAGAGAACCAATTTTGATATAGAGATGCTCAGGGAGACAGGCTTCTGCTCCGGCATTGAGAACTATTCCCGGCACTTAAGCGGATTGGAAGAGGGGACACCGCCCTTTACGCTGCTGGATTTCTTCCCGGATGATTTTCTGATCATTGTGGATGAGTCCCACATGACAATCCCGCAGATACGTGGTATGTTTGCCGGTGACAGATCCAGAAAGACTACACTGGTAGATTACGGATTCAGATTACCCTCAGCATTAGATAACAGACCGCTTAATTTTAACGAATTTGAGCAACATATAGATCAGATGATGTTTGTGTCTGCAACTCCCTCTGTGTATGAAGAGGAGCATGAACTGCTTCGTACAGAGCAGATCATCAGACCTACCGGACTTTTGGATCCGCAGGTGGAAGTGCGTCCTGTGGAAGGGCAGATAGATGATTTGATCGGTGAGATCAATCAGGAAGTAGAGAAGAAGAACAAAGTGATGGTGACCACACTGACCAAGCGTATGGCGGAAGATTTAACCGACTATATGAAAGAAGTGGGGATTCGTGTAAAATACCTGCATTCTGATGTAGACACACTGGAAAGGGCACAGATTATCAGAGATATGCGATTGGATGTGTTTGATGTGCTGGTGGGAATCAATCTGCTCAGGGAAGGTCTGGACATTCCGGAGATTTCTCTGGTGGCCATTCTGGATGCAGATAAGGAAGGCTTCCTGCGGTCCGAAACATCCTTGATTCAGACCATTGGTCGTGCTGCCAGAAATGCGGAAGGACATGTGCTGATGTATGCAGACCATATGACCGACTCCATGCGTGTGGCTATTGAAGAAACCAACAGGCGACGTGCCATTCAGCAGGCATATAATGAGGCACATGGCATTACCCCACAGACAATTCAGAAAGCGGTACAGGATCTGATCAGCATTTCCAAGGTAATCGCCAAGGAAGAGATGAAATTCGAGAAGGATCCGGAGTCTATGAGCAGAGAAGAACTGGAGAAGCTGGTTGCCAAAGTGGAAAAACAGATGCGCAAAGCGGCTGCAGACCTGAACTTTGAAGCGGCAGCAGAGCTCCGCGATCAGATGGTGGATTTGAAGAAAAAATTGCTGGATCTGGAGAAAGACTAAAATAAGCAAAGACGTAGCGAAGTGATAGAAAGGTTGACGAAATGAGTGACGCGGTGAAAATGCGCCCCAGAGAGTATATTAAGGTTCGGGGCGCCTGTGAACATAATTTGAAGAATATTGATGTAGATATCCCCAGAAATGAATTGGTGGTGTTAACAGGGCTTTCAGGGTCGGGTAAATCCTCTCTGGCCTTTGATACTATTTATGCAGAGGGACAGAGAAGATATATGGAGTCTTTGTCCTCCTATGCAAGACAGTTCCTGGGTCAGATGGAAAAGCCTAATGTGGAAAAAATAGAAGGCCTTTCCCCTGCCATTTCCATTGACCAGAAATCAACCAACAGAAACCCAAGGTCTACCGTAGGAACAGTAACAGAGATATACGACTATTTCAGATTGCTTTATGCCAGGATCGGTATTCCTCACTGTCCCAACTGTGGGAGAGAAATCTCCAGACAATCCGTGGACCAGATGGTGGATCAGATTATGTCGCTGCCGGAAGGCACCAAGCTTCAGTTACTTGCACCTGTAGTGAAAGGACGAAAGGGAGAGCATGCAAAAGTATTTGAACGTGCGGTAAGAAGCGGTTACGTGCGTGCCAGAGTGGATGGCAGCATGTATGAACTGGCAGAAGAAGAGATCAAGCTGGACAAAAATATTAAGCATAATATTGAGATTGTGGTGGACCGTCTGGTAGTGAAGGAAGGCATCGAACGCCGACTGACGGATTCGGTTGAAAACGTATTGGAGCTGGCAGAAGGCATTTTGCTTGTGGATGTCATTGGTGGGGAGCCTATCACATTTAGCCAGAGCTTTGCCTGTCCTGATTGCGGCATCAGTATCAGTGAAATCGAACCCAGAAGCTTCTCCTTTAATAATCCCTTCGGGGCATGCCCAACCTGTTTTGGTCTGGGCTACAAGATGGAGTTTGATCCCAATTTAATCATTCCGGATTGGAGTAAAAGTATCAACGAAGGGGCGATCATTGCTCCCGGATGGGCTTCCTGTAATACAGCCGGCAGCTTCTCCAACGCCATGCTGCAGGCATTGGCCAAAGAGTATAAATTCAGTCTGGACAAGCCTTTTGAAAAACTCTCCGAAGAGGTACAAAACATGCTGCTCTATGGCGTGGGAGCCAGAGAAGTCAAGGTCCACTATAAGGGACAGCGTGGAGAAGGGAATTATCCCATCGTATTTGAAGGCTTGATACAGAATCTGCAGAGAAGATACAGAGAGTGCTCTGACAGTGTAAAACAGGAATATGAAACCTATATGCGGATTACACCCTGTAAGGAATGTAACGGAATGCGCCTGAAAAAGGAAGCATTGGCGGTTACCGTATGTGATAAGAATATTCATGAGATTACCTCCATGTCCATCAAACTATTGAAGGAGTATCTGGAGCATATGGAGCTGTCAAAGCAGCAGCAGTTAATCGGAGCCCAGATTTTGAAGGAGATCAAGGCCAGGGTTGGTTTTCTGTCCGATGTGGGACTGGACTATTTATCTTTAAGCCGCGGCACCGGCACTTTATCCGGCGGTGAAGCCCAGAGAATTCGTCTGGCTACCCAGATTGGTTCCGGGCTGGTAGGCGTGTGCTATATTTTGGACGAACCCAGTATCGGCCTTCATCAGCGGGATAATGACAAGCTTCTTGCTACCTTGAAAAATCTCCGGGATATGGGCAACACGCTGCTTGTGGTAGAGCATGATGAGGACACCATGCTGGAAGCGGACTATATTGTAGATATAGGACCGGGAGCCGGCACCCATGGAGGCCAGGTGGTGGCAGTGGGCACCGCACAGGAGATCATGCAAAATCCCGCGTCCATTACGGGACAGTATTTGAGCGGAGCCAAAAAGATTCCGGTTCCCACCACCAGAAGAAAACCTACAGGATTTATCAAAGTAAAAGGTGCCAGGGAGAACAATCTGAAGAACATCGATGTGGATATCCCACTGGGGGTGTTCACCTGTGTGACCGGCGTGTCCGGTTCCGGCAAAAGCTCTCTGGTGAATGAAATTGTTTATAAACATCTGGCCAAAAGCCTGAACAGAGCCAGGGCTATTGCCGGTGATCACGACGGCATTGATGGGTTAGAACAGCTGGACAAGGTGATCGATATCGATCAGTCCCCCATTGGCCGTACGCCCCGTTCCAATCCGGCAACGTATACAGGCGTGTTTGATCTGATCCGGGATCTGTTTGCTTCTACCGTGGATGCCAAAACAAGGGGCTATAACAAGGGCCGTTTCAGCTTTAATATCAAGGGCGGGCGCTGTGAGGCCTGCAGCGGTGACGGTATTATTAAGATTGAGATGCATTTCCTGCCGGATGTATATGTACCCTGTGAGGTGTGTGGCGGAAAAAGATACAACAGAGAAACACTGGAAGTAAAATATAAGGGTAAAAGTATTTTTGACATTTTGGATATGACCGTAGAGGAGGCGGTACCGTTCTTTGAGAATATGCCGTCTATCGGCCGAAAGATTTCTACCCTTTACGATGTAGGGCTTTCTTATGTGAAACTGGGGCAGCCCTCTACCGAACTTTCCGGCGGAGAGGCGCAAAGAATCAAGCTGGCTACAGAACTATCCAAGCGTAGCACGGGGAAAACCATTTATATTCTGGACGAGCCCACAACGGGGCTCCATTTTGCCGATGTACACAAGTTGATTGATATATTGCATCGTCTGGTAGAACAGGGCAATACAGTACTGGTTATTGAGCATAATCTGGATGTGATCAAGACCGCAGACTACATCATTGATATGGGACCGGAAGGCGGCGACGGCGGTGGAACGGTAGTCACAACCGGGACGCCGGAGGAAGTGGCAGAATGTGCTGCTTCTTATACCGGAAGGTATGTGAAAAAGATGCTGGAGAAGGGTTAAGAAAAGAAAAAAGATATCCGAAATAGATATTGCAGGGACGCTTTGGAGGTCGGTCAGGAAGGCCGATTGATTCCGAGTGTCCTTTTTTCTTTCTTAAATTTATATGAAATCTATTTGAAAAACTAATTTCATGGGTTATACTATATTAGGCTTTGCATGTGTTAAACGGGAAAAGTGTTTGCTTTTGCAAACTGGACAAATATAGAGAATCATGAAAGGGGATAGATTCATATGCAGTATACAGATATCGGAATTGATTTGGGTACAGCCAGTATTTTGGTTTACATCAGAGGAAAAGGCGTTGTATTAAAGGAGCCCTCTGTTGTAGCTTTTGATAGAGATACCAACAAGATCAAAGCGATTGGTGAGGATGCAAGATTAATGCTTGGCAGAACACCGGGTAATATTGTGGCTGTCAGACCGCTTCGTCAGGGTGTTATTTCTGATTATACGGTAACAGAAAAAATGATGAAGTATTTCATCCAGAAGGCCCTGGGCAGAAGAACCTTCAGAAAACCCCGCATTGCGGTTTGCGTGCCCAGTGGAGTTACAGAGGTAGAAAAGAAAGCCGTTGAAGATGCTACCATGCAGTCCGGTGCAAGAGAAGTATTTATCATTGAGGAACCTATTGCGGCAGCAATTGGTGCCGGGATCGATATTTCCAAACCCTGCGGAAACATGATCGTAGATATTGGCGGTGGTACATCCGATATCGCCGTGATCTCTCTTGGAGGAACTGTTGTAAGTGCTTCTATTAAAATTGCCGGTGACGATTTCGATGAAGCACTGGTTCGATATATGAGAAAGAAATACAATCTTCTGATTGGTGAGAGAACTGCAGAAGATATTAAGATTAAGATTGGTTCAGCCTACAAACGTTCCGAAGTGGACTACATGGATGTAAGAGGCCGTAATCTGGTAACCGGTTTGCCCAAAACTGTGAAGGTGTCCTCAGAAGAAACAGAAGAAGCACTGCGGGAGCCAACCGCCCAGATTGTGGAGACGATTCACAGCGTGCTGGAGAAAACCCCTCCGGAACTTGCCGCTGACATCGCAGACAGAGGTATTGTATTGACCGGTGGCGGTAGCCTGCTTCGTGGCCTGGAGGATCTGATTTCCGCAAAGACAGGAATCAATACAATGACAGCCGAGGATCCGATGACTGCTGTTGCCATCGGTACCGGTAAATACGTAGAATTTCTGGCCGGCTACAGAGAGGATTAGTCCCGGGTTGACGGCGGATGCGGATAGACCGAATGGTACGTTTGGATGGTTGTAACGCGCAGAATAAACTGCGGAATGGAGAAGAATATGCTGAAAGGGTTATTTACTTCATACACCAGTATGGTGAATGAACAACACAGATTGGATGTAATCGCCAATAATCTGGCAAATGTAAATACCAACGGATATAAGAAGGAAGGTGCAACCAGCCAGGCTTTCAAGGATGTCTTCGGCGTCAAAATAAAGGATGCTTCCGAAGCAGCCAATCTGCCTAAGAAGTTAGGCATTATGAATATGGGTGTAAAGATTGGTGAAAACTACACGGATTATTCGGAAGGCCCTGTAAAACATACGGACAATCCTTTTGACATTGCTATCGATGGCAAAGGTTTCTTTGCGGTGGAGTTTACCAACAAGGCCGGAGAGACTTCCATAAAGTATACCAGAGACGGCAACTTTACCATGAATGCGGAAGGATACCTGACTACCCAGGATGGAGATTACCTTCTGAATACACGAAATGCCAGAATCAGATTGAATCCGAATCTCTCGGCAGAAATTAATGCACTGGGGGAAATCTATCAGGACGGTAACCTGGTAGCCACAATCGGTGTGAAGGATTTTGACGATTATAATTATCTGGAACATTATGGCGAAAACTATTTTCAGCCCGTGCAGGATGCACAGGCGAGACCTGCCACAGACTATAAACTGGATGTAGGATACCTGGAAACATCTAACGTATCTGTGGTAGATGAAATGGTTAATATGATTGCCGTGCAGAGACATTACGAAGCAAATCAGAAGGTGATTACCACATATGATTCTTCTCTGGAGATTGCAGTCAATCAGCTTGGTAAAGTGCAGTAAGAAAGGATAGCGGGACAGAATGGTTAGAAGTTTATGGACAGGCGCAACAGGTATGAATGCGCAGCAGACAAATGTTGATACCATTGCCAATAATCTGGCAAATGTAAATACCACCGGATATAAAGCGCAGAACGCACAGTTTAAGTCTTTGCTATACCAGACCATGCAGACAAAGACGACTACTGCCAATGGCGCCCCAAAACCAACTACATCACAGGTTGGTCTTGGTGTCAGAACCTCATCCATCAATTCTATTTTTACACAGGGTAGTCTTTTGGCCTCTGCCAGCGATACTGCTTTTGCTATTGAGGGTGACGGCTTTTTTGCGGTAGGTGGTGCTGACGGTGAGACTACATATTACACAAGAAATGGTGATTTCCATTGGGGATTGAATGAAGCCGGTGGACTGATGCTTACCACCGCAGAAGGTAATCCGGTGTTAAGTACTACAGGAAGATCCATTACCCTTGCCAGAACCTATGATGCCAGTAAGATTACCATCAATGCAAACGGTGAGGTCTGCTATCCGGATGATAAAAACAATCCGGTTTCCATCGGCGTGACCGTAGGACTTTATCAGTTCCGTAATCCTGCCGGTCTGGAACGCCAGGGAGATTGTTTATATACACCTACAGAAGCCAGCGGTGAGGCAATCAACGAGGCAAGAAGTGCGACTGTCAAAAAGAGTAAGCTGGTGCAGGGATATCTGGAAGGTTCCAATGTCAATGTGGCGGATGAGATGGTTAATCTGATTGTGGCACAGAGAGCATATGAGGTGAACTCGAAGGTTATCACCACGTCCGACTCTATGATGGAGACGGCGAACAATCTGAAACGATAAGCATGCTTGGAAACAGATCTATGAGAGCTGCATAAGGCCGAAAGATTGTGACATAGACAGATAGGAGGCCGGAAGAATGGACATTTCCGGATTGAGTGACTACGCCGGATATCTGGGAGCGAATGCCAGTACCCAGGCACAGAATACAGAACTGAAAAATCAGATAGATGGTGTGAAGAACGCACAGGATTCAGAAGAACTGCTGGATGCCTGTAAGCAGTTTGAGTCTTATCTCTGGGAGCAGGTGTATAAGGCTATGCAAAAGTCTGTGGATGCTATGAAGGATGAAGAAGACAAGGACGGATACGCTAACCAGATGGTAGATTACTTTTCCGGCACCACTTTGCAGGAGATTGCATCACGAACAACGGAAGATGCAGAAGGCGCAAACAGCCTTGCAAAAACATTATATGAACAGATGAAGAGAAATTATGGCATTACAGATTAATGTAGTGCCATTTTTCGATTATG
>CALZKI010000081.1 GCA_945787995.1 uncultured Lachnospiraceae bacterium
TTGACTCGTTATCACTCAAACTCTACTGTTCCGGTTGGCTTTGGTGTGAAGTCGTAAAGCACACGGTTGATACCCGGTACTTCGTGGGTAATACGCTCTGTGATATGACACATTAAGTCATATGGAAGATCAGCAACAGTAGCTGTCATAACGTCTGTGGTATTGACTGCACGAACGATACAGCACCATTCGAAGGCTCTCTTGCCATCCTTGATACCGGTGGATCTGAATTCAGGCACTACTGTGAAGTACTGCCATACTTTTCCTTCTAAACCGTTCTTTGCAAACTCTTCACGGAGAATCGCATCAGACTCTCTGACAGCTTCCAATCTGTCTCTGGTAATTGCACCGGGACAACGAACTCCCAATCCCGGGCCCGGAAATGGCTGACGATATACCATGCCATGAGGAAGTCCCAACGCGTCACCAACAACACGCACCTCGTCTTTGAAAAGAATTCTGACAGGCTCAACCAGTTCAAAATTCATATCTTCAGGAAGTCCACCTGCATTATGATGTGCTTTGATACCATTTTCAGATTCCAGAATATCCGGCCAAATGGTTCCCTGTGCCAGGAATTCGATTCCGTCCAGTTTCCTTGCCTCTTCGGCAAATACCTGGATGAATTCTCCACCGATGATCATTCTCTTTGTTTCAGGATCATCCACACCTGCCAGTTTATCTAAAAATCTGTCTGTAGCGTCTACATATATCAGATTTGCATTCATCTGATTTCTAAATACTTCAATAACCTGTTCAGGCTCCCCTTTTCTGAGTAAGCCGTGATTCACATGTACACAGACCAGATTCTGCCCAATTGCCTTAATCAACAGTGCTGCAACAACAGAAGAATCAACTCCACCTGAGAGTGCCAAAAGAACCTTTTTATCTCCAACCTGTTCTTTGATCAGCTTAATCTGCTCATCAATAAATGCATTCGCAAGTTCCGGTGTTGTGATTCTCACCATGTCATCCGGGCGTCTTTCCAATGATGCCATTTCTGTACCTCCATAAACATATAGTTTTTATACCTCTATGGAACACTATAACACAGACCAGGGGGACGGGGAAAGTGGATTTTTCGAGAGGGATGTCGAGGGAGCGGATGCCAATGGGGGATGCCGTCCCCATTGGCACCTAAAACATCACCGTAACGGTTGTGCCAACTCCCGGTGCACTGTCCAGTTCGATCCGGGCATCGTGGATTTCTACGATATGCTTTACAATGGCCAGCCCCAGGCCGGTTCCGCCTGTTGCCTTTGACCTGCTTTTATCTACACGGTAAAACCGTTCAAAGATACGTTTCTGCTCCGACGCAGGAATGCCGATTCCATTGTCTTTTACGATCAGCATGGGACGGTCTTTCCTGGTCACGGTAACGGATACCCTTCCCCCCTGGTTGTTATATCGGATAGCATTTTGCACCAGATTTTCAGTCAGCTCACGTATCATGTCTTTGTTTCCGCGAATGGTACAAGGTTCTCCTTCAAAATACAGCGATATGTTGCGTTGTCCTGCATTCAGCGACAGAGGCTCCATGCACTCCTGTACTGTCTCATACAGATTCACCTGCTCGAAAGAAGGTTCCTTTTCGCTCCGATCCAGCTCAGACAGTCGAATAATGTCGTTGATCAGTGCCAACAATCTGTGGGCATTTTTTTTGATTTCCTGATAAAAATGCTTTTTCTGCTCCTCTCCTACCATGTCTCCTTCCAGCAGTTCCGCATAACCGGAAATGGCTGTTAAGGGTGTTTTCAATTCATGGGATACGTTAGCGGTAAAATCCTGCCGTGCTTTTGCTGCGGATAATATGTCCGCATGCTGGGCACGGATCATTTGTGTAAAAGGTTCCAATTCCTTGTAAGGCGACGCATAATCCGCATCCTCCAGGTTCCCTGCCATGGTCTCGATAGGACGAATCAGCTGTTTGGTAAGAAGGTGCGAGATACCGATACAAATCAGCAATATTCCCATAAGTATCAACGCAATGATAGGCGCTGCAGAAATGAAAACAGACCACAAACTTTCCGCATCCATGGCCACACGAAGAACAGTGCCATTATCCAGCAGCACTGCATAGTAGAAAGTATTTTTATTCATGGTATCGGATTTTCGTACTGTTTCTCCCACACCTTCGGAAAAGGCCTGTTGAATTTCCGGTCTGTCAATATGGTTGGAAAGTCCTTCTGCACCTGCATCATTATCATACAGTACCGTTCCATCCGCACCCACCCAGGTAACACGAAGTTCTGTGATATCTGTGGACAGATCAATGCGATCTATGTTCACATTCACAACCTCAAAGTAATGGGTATCCCGAAGCAGCTTGGCACTTACCGCAAGGTCAGTGCGCACCTGTTTTTCAAACAAACCGTAATATATAAATGTAATACCGAACATAGTGGCTACAATCGCTAATATAGCAATACCGGCCAGTCGAATATTGATTTTATTTTTCATTCTTGTACTATTCCGTTTTTCTCTTATTCGATCACATATCCCACATTACGTACTGTTCTGATGCGATTTCCATAGGTTCCAAGCTTCTGTCTGAGTGTTTTCACATGCATGTCCAGAGTTCTGGATTCTCCTTCATAACTGGTACCCCAGATACGATCCATAATGGTATCCCTGCTTAAAACAATTCCCTTATTTAACAGCAGGAAGGATAGCAGCTCATACTCTTTATAGGTAAGATCAATGGTTTTGCCTTCCAGGGTAACTTCATGCTTCTCATGATTCATGATAAGATCATCCAGCCCAAGTTCTTTCACCTCTTCCGGTTTCGTCCGGCGAAGCAGAGCCTTGACTCTGGAAATCAGCTCCATTACAGAAAAGGGTTTCTTCAGGTAATCATCAGCTCCGTCCTCAATGCCTTTTACCAAATCCAGTTCCGTGGTTTTCGCAGTCACCATCATCACCGGAAGCTTTCTGGTATCCGGATTTCTGCGAAGCTTTCTCACGATCTCATTCCCGTTTTCATCAGGCAGCATGATATCCACCAGACACAAATCAGGTATCACGTCTTCCAATTTCTTATAAAACTCTTTCGCACAGGGAAAACCGATTACCTTATGACCCGCATTCATCAGAGCAAATTCTTCTATTTCGCGAATACTTTCATCATCTTCTATTACATAAATAAGTGCCATATTAAATATTCCTTTTGCTCAAGTGGTTATTATGCAAGTACAAGCTTGCTTTTTCTACTTATATTTTTCCATCAATCGCTCATATTCCTGTCTGAAGTCCTGTTGTTCCTCTTCGGTGAAATTCTTGAAATATTCATGGGTATCGTAACCGTTGTTAAAAATAGTGAGCATTTCCACTGCCACATTGGAACAATGATCGGATACCCTCTCTAAACCGTTCAAAATATCTTCCAGAATAAATCCCATTTCGATGGAACATTTCCCCTTCTGGAGACGTTTAATATGATTTTCCTTTACCTTCTTGGCAAGTGTATCGATTACTTCTTCCAGAGGCTCTACATGGGTAGCTGCGGCCTCATCCTTGGTACAGAAGCTTTCTACGGTCAGATCACAAATATCCCTCACAGCCTGTGCCAGAGTCTCTACTTCCGCTTTTGCATGCTTTGTGAAGGAAAGTCCCTTATCGTTAATTTCTTTTGCAGAAAAAACAATTTCCATTGCGTGGTCGGAAATGCGCTCAAAATCGCTGATGCTATGCAGGATAATGGACATGCTCTGGCTATCCTCCAGTGAAAGGTTCTTAGCAGAAAGCTTCACCAGGTAAGAACCCAGAACATCCTCATACTTGTCTGCTGTAGATTCCAGTTTTTCTACCTTGGATGCCTTTTTTTCATCATAATGCACTAATACATCAAGTGCAAGGGAGATTGCCTCTCCGGCAACCACTGCCATCTCCTTTGCCTTGCCGCGACAAAGCTCCATGGCAAATCCGGGTCTCTGCAAAAAACGCTCATCAATGGTGATACGATCTCGTTCGTCATCAGCCTCTCCGTCTGCAGTCTGCTTGCCCTTCTTATCCGATATGGTCACTTCAGCAAGCTTTACCAGAAGATTGGAAAACGGAAACAGCACGATCGTTGCTCCTATATTGAACAGACTGTGAATCACTGCAATGCCTGCTGCCCCGGCTGCTTCCTTCAGAAAAGCGAAATGAAGGAACCTGTTCACAGCATAGAATACTGTCATAAATAAGACGGTACCGATCAGGTTAAAATACAAGTGCACCATAGCAGCCCGCTTCGCATTTTTGCTCGCGCCTACAGAAGAAATCAGGGAAGTAACACAGGTACCGATATTCTGTCCCATGATAATAGGAAGCGCCACTCCGTACTGCACAGCTCCTGTGGCACACAACGCCTGCAGAATACCTACCGAAGCGGATGAACTCTGAATAATAGCCGTCAGAACTGCACCCACAACCATACCCAGAACAGGATTGGAAAAAGCAGTCATCGCATTGGCAAAAGATGGATTATCTGCAAGACCCGCAACGGAACCGCTCATGGTTTCCATACCAAACATGAGAATGGCAAAACCAATCAGGATGCCACCAACGTCTTTGCGCCTGGATTCACTTTTACCGCTCATCATCAGTACCATGCCGACTGCTGCAAGCACAGGTGAAAAGGAAGAAGGCTTCAAAAGCTTCAACCAGAGCGTGTCACCCTGAATGCCTGTTAAAGACAGTAACCATGATGTAATGGTGGTACCAATATTGGCTCCCATAATAATTCCCACTGTCTGGGAAAGCTTCATAATGCCGGAATTGACAAAACCCACTACCATAACCGTGGTTGCAGAGGAAGACTGAATAACAGCCGTCACACCGGCGCCAAGAAGCACCGCAAACAATTTTCTGGCTGTCAGTTTTTCCAAAACGCCTTCCAGCCTGCCACCTGCCATCTTAGATAAGCCATTTCCCATAATGCTCATGCCATACAGGAACAACGCCAATCCGCCAACCATATTCAACAAATCAAAAACATCCATACAACACCTCAACATCTGCCCCTTAACAGGGAACCTATAAGCTGCATACATGCAGAGTTTTTCCTGGAACAGACTCTCCATGCAAGCAATCATAAATGATGTATGTAAAAAGTATAGATGATTTTATGTAAAGAATATGTAAAATAAAGTAAAGAAAGTAAAGCAGAAGCGCTCCGGAGTCGCTCAAATCCCCGATAACAGGCCTTTTACCTATACGAACAGAGCATGACAAATTTTTCAAAAAGAAGTATATTAAAAGTATATTAATAAGAGAAAACACCCTTGAAAGAAGGTTTGAAATCAATGTATTTGGAAAAAGAACAGCATTTGACAGATGCCAAAAATATGGTTAATGAAGAAGAAAAACAAAAAGCACAGTTCATTCGAATGACTACTGTGCCCATTGAGAAGCTGCTTCTCACATTATCCATCCCCACTATCATCAGCATGATGGTTACAAACATATACAACCTGGTAGATACCGCATTTGTGGGCACCCTGGGAACAAGTGAAAGCGGTGCCACGGGAATTGTCTTTGCTTATATGGCAATCCTCCAGGCCATTGCCTTCATGTGCGGACAGGGCTCCGGAAGTATTATGTCGCGGAAACTGGGAGCAAAGGAACTAAAAGAGGCAACTCAGTACGCTTCTTCCGGTTTCTTTCTCTCTTTTACGCTTGGATTGATTGTGGCGGTATTCAGTCTGATCTACCTGGAACCGCTTCTGTATTTCCTGGGAAGTACCAAAACCATTGCCCCCTATGCAGGCACCTACATTTTCTACATCATACTGTCTGCACCCTTTTTCACAGCCAGTCTTACCATGAATAATCTGCTTCGCTATGAGGGAAAAGCCAAATTAGGAACGGTAGGCCTGATGACCGGTGCGGTGCTAAATATCTGTGGTGACGTTTTGCTGATTTTTGTCTTTCGGTTAGGCATCGCCGGTGCAGGAATCGCCACTGCGGTATCACAGTTTATCAGTTTTTGCATCTTACTCAGCATGTTCTTACGGCATAAAACACAGACACGCATTTCCGTTAAATACATTGCAAGGGACCTTCGCTCTTTCTGGAATATTCTGGCTACCGGCTTTCCCAGTCTGCTTCGCCAGGGTCTCAACAGCGTTGCCAGTATGATGTTGAACAAAGCAGCAAGCAATTACGGGGACGTAGCGGTTGCCGCCATGAGCATTGTATCCAGAATCAGTTTCTTCCCTATGGCTGTAGCCATTGGAATCGGCCAGGGCTTCCAGCCCATCAGCAGCTTTAATTTTGGTGCCGGGAAAAAGGACCGTGTACGAAAAGCCTTTCGGTATGCCCTGATTGGTGCCGAAGCAGTTCTGACCATACTCTCTGTTCCGATCTTCATCTTTGCCGGTCCACTGGTAAAACAGCTGCGTAACGACCCCCAGGTTATTGAACTGGGCATAAGAGCCCTTCGCCTGATGTGTGTGGGACATCTTTTTGTTCCACTTTCCATGATGATCGAAATGGGTTTCCAGAGTATCGGCCAAAAGCTGCTTGCCAGCTTTGCTTCCTGCCTGAGAAGCGGTTTACTGTTCATTCCTTCTCTGGTGATCCTGCATTCCCTGCGGGGGCTGGCAGGTGTGCAGGAAGCCCAGCCCTTATCCTTTGTATTTACCTTCATCATCTGCCTGTTTTTCCTGAAAATCTACTGGAAAAAGGTGCAATAAGCTTTTCCATGCCTTCCGTCATCACCGGGTCGCCGGAAATGGGAATCCAAAGGACTTGTACGCCTGTTTTCTCTGCCAGCACTTTTCCTTCCTCTAAAGGCAGGTTGAACAGAGCTGTGGACATGGCATCGGCCCGTCCCGAGTCTTTACAAACCACCGTGACAGACCGATAGTATGCAGAAGGCATCAGGGTTTTTGGATCAATGATATGATGATATCGCTTCCCATCTACTTCAAAATACCGCTGATAGTCACCGCTGGTAACTACAGATCCATCTGTAACGCATAGCTTATATCTGTAGGTATCCGGATGATCCGGATCCTGTACACCCACAGTCCAGGGGTCTCCTTCCTCTGTCTTTGGTCCGGTTACGCGTACGTTACCGCCTACGGAAACCAGATAGTTTCCGGTTACGCCTTCGATTGCTTTCTCCACAGCATATCCTTTTGCGATGGCACCTACATTCAATTTCATCTTGTCATCGGCAAAAAAAACTGTATTCTCTTCCTCATCAATAAGCAGTTGGGAAATATCCGTATGCTCCATGGCGTTTTCCAATGCATTCCTATCCGGAAGCTTGGCTGTTTCCGGATTTTCTATGGCTTCTGCGCGTGCTTCGTGCCATATGTCCAGCATGCTGCCCAAAGCGATGTTTACCGCACCCTCTGTCAGTTCGGCTTCCTCTTTGCACAACAGCAACAGATCCAGAATCTTCCGGTCCACCACAACCGGCTCCTTTCCCGCCTGTTCATTGACCGTCTTCAGATTGACAATGCCCTCATAATCATTGTAGATATCAAAAAGCTGATGATACGTCACAAGAGTCTCATGAATCTGCTCTGCCTTCTTCTGAAATGCCTCTTCCGACTCTTCCCGGCCGATAATGGTAGTAACCGTGTCAAACACATCCAGATAGGTTTTTGTATACTGTTTTTTCTCATTAGGTTGTGCAGATAATCCGCATCCCGAAAGCAGCAAAACGAAAATCTGCACAAGCACAATGCATTTGGTAGTCTTACTTTTTTTCATGTCCATATTATACAGCAGTTATTCAATAAAGGTAACTCTTCATAACCCCTTTCAAAAATCGCTTCTACAATGCGTTCTTTGACACCACTTTGGTGTGAAATACCTATGCAAAAAAGGTACCCACCAACCGGTAAGTACCTCTTTTGTTCCATTGTGACTGCAATGCCAATCCAATGCAAATATCGAATTATTCTGCTATGAATTGAATCGGTGTAGCACCTGTCATAGCGTCGGCAGCTAAAAGATTGATATTCACTTCTTCGATATAAAGGGTTTCAAATGTGCCTTGGAAGCCGCTTTCTGTTGTAAACTCAAGAGTTAAAACAGTATCTGTTGTTCCTTCGTACGTTGCTTCAACCTTTTCCGTGTCATTCAGACCTTCTCCTGCAAGATTTTCGCCTTTTTCTTCAGCACCTGTCTCATACACATAAAGCTCTGATACCAGCTCGCCGGTTGTATTGTGAATGGTATATACGCCGACAGTAACTTCATCGGTAGTGTTAACGACTGCTTCATCATTTGTATCTACAGTTTCTTCTTTTGTTTCTTCAACGGCAACTTCTTCGGTTCCGATTTCTTCTTTTGCAGTATCTTTGTTTCCGCATGCTGTAAACATAGACATGGTTAATA
>CALZKI010000082.1 GCA_945787995.1 uncultured Lachnospiraceae bacterium
TTCGGGAATATGCCTCAAATACAGCCATTGTCCCACAAGCAACATTCCCTGTGATAGCAGGGACAAAACAGACGTGGGTAACATATTGGTTCCGATTCTGAAAGCCATGGTTCGGGTTTCCTCTGTTCTCCTTGTCTGATCTTCCTTAAGATGAACAGACAGTGCATGTCTTGTGATGAAATAAATCACGCACCAGTACAGGCAAGTAATAGCCTGTGCTATTGCAATACCTACCATTACCCCTGCACCGGCATATACATACTGAAGTTCAGGAAAACGCAGAAGTTCCTTCACTTTCATTCCCCGGGCATTCCCTATGTAAGCCCCCAGGAAAGATCCCACCAGTAAAAGGATCACTTCCATGGCATTACCAATGATAATAAATACATCTGCAGAAACACCTGCAATAAAGCTTTTCGCCCCGGCACCCAGCAGGGAAAAAAAGATGGCTGCTGCTGAACATAGCATGATAATCCAGCATAATGGAACCTGAAACGTATTGGCAATCTTCTGTTTTAACAGAAATACCAGCAGGGCGGATAATAGGGCTAAGAGAAAAGCATATCCGAATCCTATATTTCCTACCTTATAGGCATTTTTCATCTGGCTGCGACGAATATACACCTTCATAAGACCTGAAACCGTTTTAAAGAGCGGGAAAGCAATCCCAAATAAAGCAATCAGGAAAATATCCATTGGCAAAGCAAGATACCCCATGCCACTGTCTTCCAGAATTTTTAACAGAAAAATGCGTTCCGTCACCAGCAAAAAGGCGTATAGAACAGCATAATTCTGCAACAGGCTATGTATTCCTCTTTCTAACTTGTTTCCGCTAATTAACTGACGTTTCGCCATAACTTCTTCTCTTCCTTACTCGTTCATATCTCTTGTAATACCCAACTGTTCCAGAATAGCTTCCTGCTTTTCTTCCATAAGCACTGCATCCTCCGGAGTCATATGATCATATCCGCACAAGTGAAACATACTATGGGCAATCAAAAAGGCCATCTCTCTGCGAAAGGAATGCCCAAACTGATCGGCCTGTTCCTTCGCCTTCTCGTAACTGATTATCATATCTCCCAGCATCAATTCTCCGGTTTCCGGATCAAAATAATCGGACAGATCCGATTCCACCCTGGAAAAGTCAGCCGGTGCATCATAGTCCACTCCCGGAAAGGACAACACATCTGTCTCCCGGTCAATCTCTCTGTACTGTCTGTTATATTCCCGGATGCCCTCATTGTCTGTAATCACCAGATTGATTGCGGATTCATAGGGGCATTTCTCGGCCTCCAGAACAGCCAATGCCACCTGTTCAAAAAGTGCATCAACGGAAAAAGGAAATTCATAACGGTTTTCATTCTCTACGTAAAAAGTCATAGTATAACTTCTCCTTTATAAACAAACGTTTCATACAATTCATCTGTGCAAGGGAAATATTGCTTTTTACCAATTTATCGCTTAACAGAAGCTTATGAAAGATCGAGTCAATGACTTCCTCATAATCAATCTGTTTTCCCGGTTTTACCTCAAACAGGTACAAAACAGAAGAAACCACCAAAGAAGACACGTACAAAATGACCGCTTCCACAGATTTAACAGGTGTATCCTCGTCCCAAAGCTCCTGCAGCACATCACACACGCTTTGGGGGAACTCATACTCTTTGCACAGGCTTTCCGTATTAACCCAATTAGCTGTCTTGAATTTACTTAAGGCAATATTGTGGTGATAGGCAGCCACCTTTGTAAGGGTTGAATCCATCTGAAATTCGGCACATATCCGTTCACAGAAGTAAGCCACATGAATGGATTTTAAATACTCCTGTTGATTCTTTTCCTTCAGTTCGTTCATAATCCGGGAATCCGGATCACTAAGCTCCATATATTTGTCCCGCTCTCTATGTACCACGGCACTGCTAAAATATTTTAACACGAAAAGTGTCAGGACAAAGGTGACAACCAGATTCACGGAAGCCAACAGAATGATGGAGGTATCAAATGTAGCTGTATATCCTGAGAACAGTACGATACAGAGAAACAAAAAGAGTTCTGACAAAAAAATCGGATATCCGAAACGAAACTCCTTATCCAGATTCCGGAAGAAAACCACCGTACCCACGCCGCTGATAAAATACATGAAAAACAGCAGGATATCTCCGTTTGTACACATAAGCACGGACAGAAACAGGCACAGGGTAGCCGCCAGAATCCCGGTCAAGCCGTTGGAAAACAGGGCCAGAAACAGAAAAACAATGGTATATGGCCATACCGCTGTTGGAATTTTCGGGCAGAATAGGGAAATGGCCAGTGCAAACACATAAAGAAGGATAAATCTGCCGGCACAAAACACTTCTTTATTGGTAGTTCTGTCGTAAAAAATGTCCAGTTTTGCACACACAACAAATAAAAAGGCTCCCAATACGGAAACTGCTCCGTAGGTGATCCATTTTTCTTCAGGAATGCTGTAGAAATAGCAGCCAAATACCATGGCGCCCAAAGTCAGAAGAACGGTCAGACACACCCATATCCTATCTATGAAATTATGATGTTTTTCCTGTTCTTCCATTTGTATGCTTCCTGTTTTGACGATTTCCGTTGTTCTTTTCTTCATTCTTCTTTTCGTACACATCATAGGCCTGTACGATTTTTTGTACCAAAGGATGTCTTACCACGTCCTTACCGGTTAGTCGGCAGAATGCAATTCCTTCAATACCGTTCAGTACTTTCATGGCGATATCAAGTCCCGATTTCATATCCGGGGCCAGATCTTTTTGGGACGCATCACCGGTAACGATGACTTTGGACCCGAATCCGATACGAGTCAGAAACATCTTCATCTGGGCAGGCGTTGTATTCTGTGCCTCGTCCAGGATGATATACGCATTATCCAGGGTTCGTCCTCTCATATAGGCCAGAGGGGCAACCTCAATCAATCCTTTTTCCATATTTTTCTGGAAGCTTTCAGCCCCCATAATCTGATAAAGAGCATCGTACAAAGGACGCAGATAGGGATCCACCTTGCTCTGCAGATCACCGGGCAAAAATCCCAGCTTTTCTCCCGCTTCGATAGCCGGACGTGTGAGAATGATTCTGCTGACTTCGTTATTCTTAAATGCAGAAATGGCCATCGCCATTGCCAGGTATGTCTTTCCCGTACCGGCAGGCCCCATTCCGAATACAACCATATTGTTCCGGATAGCATCCACGTATTCCTTTTGCCCCAGGGTCTTTGGCTTAACAGGCTTTCCGCTTACTGTATGGCAGATACATTCCCGATCCATTTCTACCACAGCTTCAGCCTGGTTGGATCTGCCAAGTTCTATTGCATAATCTATATTTTGTTCCTGCAATTCATTTCCTCTTTCCGAAAGTTTAAGTAAATTTTCGATGGTATTATATGCATGGGAAACATCCTCATCTGTCTCGCCGATGATGCGAACGTATCCGTCTCTGTTCACCACGATAACATGAAAATCCCGTTCAATTTTTTTGATATAGGAGTCATTCTCACCAAACAGATTTTTCATATGTTCGGCTGTCATATCGATTTGCTTTTGAATACGTTCCACCCACTGTCTCCTTCGGTCAGAACCATCCTTGAACAACTGATTGCTTTGACCATAACACGAACTTGACAACAATATCCCAATTGTCATCATTCTTTTCTATTGTAACATTTTTTTGTCTAATTGAAACACCTTTTTCTTGTAATCTTTCTATCATCAAATCCGTTTTCTCACGAATGATATTATTTCTTTCCAAATCCGAATAGGGAACCAGTTGGTAGGTATAGGGATACACATCCTCAGAGCCAAACAGAATAAAGGAGCTGCCACGCAGCAGACGGTTCTGCAGAGGATAATCCCTCACCAGTTCCATGGCTTTCTTGGGATGCAAAAATGATTCTGCAGAAAACTCTTTTTCCCCAATGCGGATCCAGAAGAGCCTTCTCTTTTTGCCATACTCTTTTACCATTTTTCGTGCCGGAATTTTGATATGCTGCTGCAAAGAATGTTCGATCAGTACATCTGCATCCGGTGTATAATGATACACATTTTTGACAGTACCATCCTGATTGTAAGTGTATACATCTCCGTCTACCAGAACATCTCCTTTCTCTACCGTATCCCCCTCCTTTTTACAGGGAGTACCCCTTCTCGTGATCATGGATACAATTTTTCCTTCTTCCTGTGCCACCAGAACCTGCTGTCTCTCTTCCCCCACCGTTGTGTTTTGATCTCCCGAAACCGTTTCCTGCTCCTTGACCCGCAAGATCAGTTTACAGCCTTCCTTTGAAGCACTGACCCAACTTACCTCAGGAAAAGCCTTTCGCATGGACTCTTTTAATTTTTCACAACTGACATTGCCCTTAAAGCAAGGAAATTCCACACCCTCTTCTAACAGATATCGTTCCATCTGCTCTGTGGTAATATTGGTCAAATCCTGAAATTCTACGGACCAGATGAAGCAGTTTAAGATGGCAACTATGCAGAGACCGGTTGCAAGTCCCCATATCATATTCCATTTTTTATACAACCCGGACAAAAGAAAAGGCAGTCCATGTTTTTCAACAAGGACTGCTTCCACCGCTGTTCTATGGACTATTTCCGGTATTCTTCTGTATTCATCCCATGACAAACGGGCATAATAGACATTGTTCTGCATATAAATATTTTTCAAAACAATGCTGCGCTTTCCGCATAACGTAATAAAACGCTCTTTTCCGATGCCATCAATTTTAATTACCACATAACCCTTTATATAGTCTGTAAACATCCCAAATGAACACTCCTGATCATACCACTCACGCGCATACTTTCCTCTGTATAATAATCAATGTGAATCTGTTCGCCACATATCTTTACACAATACTGTTTGCCTTTCAGCACCAGACTTTCAGAAGTATATTCCAAAATTCCACGATAACTTTCTATATATACATTTCTATTCCCCGTCATGGTAATCACCATATCTCCGGTGATGCATTCTGTGGGCAGCTTCAGACCATTGGTAAGCGTTTCTTTTTGTTTTTTAACATTGAAATATTTAGAATGATTCATGCTCTATTATATGAACATAAATACCCTATTCAGAACAATGAAAAATCAGATCATTCCTTTAATCAGCTTCTCCTTTTCAACCGGCTCTTTGGAGAACGTATACGCTTTCAGGAAACGTTCTACCGCACATTGCAATTTCTGTTCGTCATTGGCATGGAAGGTAGCAAGAAGATCTCCTTTCTTAACATAGGCACCTTTCTTCTGCTCCAATACCAGTCCCACACTTAAATCGATCTCACTATCCTTGGTCTCTCTTCCTCCGCCCAGTATCAGGGAACAGATGCCGATTTCATCACAGGTAATGCCGGCAATATAGCCTTCCTCCGGGGAAGAAACCTGATAAATATATTTTGCCACAGGGAACTGTTCCGGATGAGATACATAATTTTCATCGCCTCCCTGTGCATGTACAAATTCTTTCAGTTTATCCAAAGCCCTGCCGGAAGCTACAGCCTCCTGCAAGAGTTTTCTTGCCTCAGAGTCGTTCTCTGCTTTTCCGGCTGCCAGAAGCATCTTGCTCCCAAGTGCAAAGCACAGCTCTGTAAAGTCTTCAGGGCCTTCTCCCCGCAGGGTATCAATTGCTTCCTTTACCTCCAGAATGTTACCTACTGCATTTCCAAGAGGCTGATCCATATCCGTAATCAAGGCATAGGTTTTCCTGCCGGCACCATTTCCGATTCGAACCATTTCTTTTGCCAATGCAAAGGCATCCTCTTCCTGTTTCATAAATGCACCACTGCCGGTTTTTACATCCAGCACGATAGCATCCGCACCGGAAGCCAGCTTCTTACTCATGATGGAACTGGCAATCAATGACATATTATCTACAGTAGCCGTCACATCTCTGAGGGCATACAGTTTTTTATCAGCGGGTGCCAAATCCAGAGTTTGTCCCATAATGGAAACGCCTATTTCATTCACCTGGCGGAAGAAATGTTCTTCAGAGATACCCGTAGAGAAGCCGGGAAAGCTTTCCAGCTTGTCAATGGTTCCACCCGTATGTCCCAGACCACGGCCGCTCATTTTTGCCACCTTCACGCCGCAGGCAGCCACCATAGGTGTTAAGGCGATGGATGTTTTATCTCCCACACCACCTGTGGAATGTTTATCAACCTTTACGCCCTGAATGGCGGAAAGATCCATCATTTCCCCACTATGAGCCATTGCCATAGTGAGTGCCAGTGTTTCCTCTTCATTCATTCCCCGGAAATAAATAGCCATCATCATGGCTGACATCTGATAATCCGGAATCTCCCCTTTTGTATAGGCTTGTATCATTTCATCGATTTCCTCTTTGGAAAGGGAAAATCCATTTCTCTTTTTCATGATCAAATCATACATTCTCATGGCTTTTGTTCTCCTGCTTTCACTTGTGATAGGGTTCGTTGTTTTGTATACGAAAGCTTCTGTAAACCTGCTCCAACAGTATGACCCTCATCAGTTGGTGGGGAAAGGTCATTTTAGAGAAGCTGAGGGCCAGATCCGAACGTTCAGTAATAGAAGTATGCAGTCCCAAAGAGCCGCCAATCACAAACTGAATGTGATTTTTTCCCCGCAGACATATCTGCTCCATGGTTTTGGAAAAGGATTCCGAATCCAGCATTTTTCCCTGAATTTCCAGGGTGATCAGAAAAGCCTCCTCATCCAGGCATTTGGATAATCTGGCTGCTTCCTTTTCTTTGATCTGATCTTCCATGGCTGCAGACGCACCATCCGGTGTTTTCTCATCCTCCACCTCTACAATCTGCAGCTTGCAATACCTGGAAAGCCGTTTGGCATATTCGGCAATAGCATCCTTCAAATACTTTTCTTTTATTTTTCCAACAGTAAGAATTGTAATCTTCATCGGCCAACACCCTTTTCATACATTCTAACACATGTTCCCCGGCAACATGAAACAAAAGAATATTATTTTATCAGCTCACTTATTCCACAGTTCTTGTTCTTACCTTTTTCAATTCTTAATATCCGGGTTTCATCGGCTCGATTTTTCCAAACCGGATAATTCCCTGACGCCGGCAAAGAATCCTGTAGCATAAACACGCCATTCTCTGCTTCTCCATCCCATTCTGACACATCACCCTTACTGTTGATAGAATTGGCAAACATCTCTCCATCATATAGACCGGCATGAAACTTTCCTATGATATTCTGGAAAATCACTTCCTCTTCAGGGATTTTGGTAATATCTACATCAAAATGTTCTTGCCCATCACCATCCGGCAAATCATTCTTCCATCCGCCGGCGTAGGAATGCATGGTATAAATGCCGTTCCTTGCACCTTCCATTTTGGTATCATAATAGAATCTCAGCCAATATCCTGTTCCTTCTCTTCTGCCATGTACGAAATCGCCAAAGTAATAGGTATCATCCGCATACATGGCACAGCCCTTGCCGTGGGGTTTTCCCTCACTGTCTGTATCTCCGTAATAATAGTATTGATTGGTACCCTTCAGACTGTATGACAGTTTTCTGTATCTTCGTAATGCTGACAGATCATACATTGCACTGACTTGCGAAGCATCCCACCAGTCAGACATTTCTTTCATAATATAGCTTTTTTCATATGAATCGTCCTCATAAGACATATCCTGATCCAAGGGATCCATCTGCTTTTCAGGCTTCAACAACACATCTGTATGAGTCGTTTGTTCTTTATCCTCTTCTACCACAATCGGTGTACTGCTACCGGTCAGAACATCCTGCTTTACCTGCTCCTGCAGATCGGTATGCATGCCATTTACATTGGCTTCCACCTGCTGTGTCGTATCACTCACCCGGTTTTGTGTCCTACCGTGCATCCAAAACACGAAAATAAGTATGATCAGAAAAAGAAAAACGAAAGCAACCCAAATGTAAATCATATTCTGGTGAGATGTCCCTTCTTCCGGATACGCTATATTGTCTTTTATTTTAGAATCCCGTTCCAATAAATTCATATCATTTCGCTCCTCTCATCAGTCCTGTGTTCTCCGGGCACTA
>CALZKI010000083.1 GCA_945787995.1 uncultured Lachnospiraceae bacterium
TTGCCAATCAGGCAGAAGCTTCCACCGATAAGGAAGAAACCGGGGAACTGCAGGAGCTGCATGGAGGAGACGTCTATCTGACCCGGGCAACAGAGGATTCCGGTCTTGGGGAAGAAGGCTATTACATCCTGATAGAGGATGAGCATTGTACTATTTTTGCAAACACCAACACCGGCTTTTACTATGGGATGACCACTTTTGTACAGCTGGCCTGTCAGAATGAGGGAGTCATACCCTGTGGGGAAATCAGGGACTATCCGCTGTATGCGGTTCGCGGGTTTGGTATCGATGTTGCCAGAAAAAAGGTTTCCATGGATACTTTGTATGACATCCTGGAAATGATGTCGTATTACAAGATGAATGATCTGGAAATTCACTTAAACGATAATACGATCTTGACCACCAGCGGCATGACAGACACGATAGAGCATGCCATGCAGGCAGACAGTGCTTTCCGATTGGAGTCCCGGGTGGAAAATCCATACGGCGAGAAGCTGACCTCTTCTGATTATGCTTATACCAAGGAAGAATTCGCCGGTTTTGTGGAAGATGCGAAAGCATATGGGGTGAAGGTGGTTCCCGAGTTTGATACACCTGCCCATTCCCTTGCGATTACCAAGCGATTCCCGGAGTATGCATTAACTACCCGCAATGAAGCAGTAGATCAGATCGATCTTTCCAACAAAGAAGCGGTTGCTCTTGTTCGTTCTATCTGGGATGAATTGCTGGTAGAAGAGAATGCTCCTTTTGCCGGTGCAGAGATTATCAACATTGGTATGGATGAATATTACGGAGATGGAGAGCAGTTTAGAAAGTATATGACAGATACTGCGGCATATGTAAAGCAGCAGGGGAAAACCGTGCGTCTTTGGGGAAGCCTGAGCAATGTGTCCGGTGAGACCATGCCTGCCACAGAGGATCTGCAGATGAATCTTTGGAGTCCGGAATGGGCAAATCCCACGGACATGTACCGGGCCGGTTACGATCTGATCAATATGCAGAGTAATCACCTTTATTTGATTCCGGGTGGTGGATATGACCGTCTGGATGCGGATAAAGTGTGGAAAACCTGGGAGCCATACAGGTACTTTGAGGATAACTATGCCGAAGAACTGCCGGTTTATTCCAAACAGCTTCTGGGTGCAGCATATATGCTTTGGAATGATATGAGTGACAGTCTGGATGTGGGGCTTTGCGAATACGATTTGTATGAGCGGTTTGAAGAGGCCTTGCCGGTATTTGCAGGAAAGCTTTGGGGAAAAGCCCGTACAGAAGAGCTGCCGTCCCATTGGATCCGTTTGGAAAAAGCAGACCGACTGATGCCCTCCTACCAGGTTGTGATGCGGGTTTCCCTGTCCGGACAGGAAGATCCATCCGGAGAACAGGTTCTGGCGGAAGGAACAGGTATCTATGCAGACTGGAAATTCTATGCAGTGGAACCGGAAACGGGGAAAGTCGGATTTACCAGAGAAGGGCGCACCTATACCTTTGATTATGTGCTTCCCACAGACCGTACAGTAGAACTGAAGGTAGTTGGCGAACCCGGGGTTACTTCCCTCTATGCAGATGACCAATTGGTGGGTACGCTGGGACAGGACGTTCCCTTTGAGGAGCATGCCACCTTCGTATTCCCCTTAGAGAAACTGGGGGAGGAAACGGGCAGCTTTTCCGGTGAACTGGAAATTGTGCGTGTTGAAGCAGAATATAAATAGATGGAGAAATAGGTATGTTAGTGTTAGAAAACGGAAGACCAACCTCAGCGGAAGGTCGTTTGGATAAAGAAATAAGATGTTATGATTTTTTGGATAGGTTAGGTGTTTCCTACCAAAGAATCGATCATGAACCGGCCATGACCATGGAGGTGTGTGAGGAAATAGACCATGCACTGCAGGCAGTGATCTGTAAGAACTTATTCCTGTGCAATCGCCAGGAAACAGAGTTCTATCTGCTGATGATGCCCGGAGACAAGAAGTTTAAGACAAAAGATCTCTCTGCCCAGCTGGGAGTATCCAGATTGTCCTTCGCAGGAGAAAAATATATGGAAGAATTTCTGGACATTACCCCCGGTTCTGTCAGCGTATTGGGACTTATGAATGATGTGAATCATCGTGTGAAATTGTGTATTGATGAAGAAGTGCTGCAAGGCGAAGAATTGGGTTGCCACCCTTGTATCAATACCTCCAGCATTAAGTTTTCCGTAAAGGATTTGCAGGAAAAAGTGATTCCGGCCATGGGGCATGACGTAACCATAGTCAGCCTGCCCAGATACGAGGAAGGGCTCGATAGCCTGACTTTTCGCAACATTCTTCCGGAAGAGGCAGATGAGGCAGTGGAAATTGAACAGATCTGTTTTCCACCCCATGAGGCCTGCTCCGAAAAAGCTATGAAGGAGAGAATTGCCAAGGCGACCGAGTTGTTTCTGGTGGCAAAAGACCCTGCAACAGGAAAGATTGCCGGTTTCCTGAATGGTATTGCTACAGATGAAGAGGCTTTCCGGGATGCGTTTTTCACAGATATCAGTCTTTGTGACTTGAATGGGAAAAATGTGATGCTGGTGGGACTGGATGTGAGACCGGAATATCGAGGGAAACATCTGGCCAGAACCATCGTAGAGAAATATGCACAAAGAGAACGTGCAAAGGGGCGTAAGTGCCTGTTTCTAACCTGCCTGGCAGAAAAGGTTCCCATGTACTTAAAGTTCGGCTTCGTGGATCTGGGAATGGCCAACTCCAGCTGGGGCGGCGAAGAGTGGCATGAAATGAGGTATGATCTGTAACCCTGCCAAACAATGAGAATGTCTCTTCAGACATTGATATTTAATATGAATAAAATACAGGAGAAAGAAACCATGGAAGATAACAGACAGGACGAAATAAAAGAGTTTGCCACCTTTTTTATCACCTCTTCAGAGGGAGAAGAGATAGAGATGGCTGTGATAGATGAGTTTGAATATGACAAAAAGAGCTATGTAGCTGCAGCCCGGGTTGTAGGGGATGGCATCGATGAGGAAGGCATTTACATCTACAGAGTCAAAGTGGGTGAGGATGATTTTCAGGTGTCTAAGATTACCAACAAGTTCGAGTATGAGCATGTGGTACAGGCATACATGGAGATGGACGAACAGGAATGATGACCAGGAAGATATTGCTTCCCACAGATGTGGAGAAGATTATTGCGACAATTGAAGATGCCGGCTATGAAGCTTTTGCCGTAGGCGGATGTATCAGAGATTCTATTCTGGGGCGGGAGCCCAATGACTGGGACATTACCACCTCTGCCACGCCGGAACAGGTCAAAGCACTGTTTCGCCGTACCATTGATACCGGAATTCAGCATGGAACCGTGACAGTGATGATGCATCACATCGGTTACGAGGTCACCACCTATCGGATTGATGGCGAGTATGAAGACAGCAGACATCCTAAGGAAGTGACATTTACCGCAGATTTATTGGAAGATTTGAAGCGAAGAGACTTTACCATCAATGCTATGGCTTACAATTACGGAGCCGGTCTGGTGGATGCTTTCGGCGGACTACAGGATCTGGAGAAAGGGATCATTCGCTGCGTGGGGGATCCTATGGAGCGTTTTTCTGAAGATGCTCTTCGCATGATGCGTGCGGTCAGATTCAGTGCCCAGCTGGGATATGCCATTGATCCGGCCACAAAGGATGCTATTCGCGTTCTGGCACCTACTTTGCAAAAGGTCAGTGCAGAACGCATTCAGGTGGAACTCACGAAACTGGTGACTTCGCCCCATCCGGAGTATCTGGAGATAGCCTATGAGACGGGAATTACGAAGCAGGTATTGCCGGAGTTTGACCTCTGTATGCAGACGGAACAACATAACCCGCACCACTGTTATGGCGTGGGGGAACACATTCTGCGCTCCATGGAAGCCATTCCGCCGGATAAGGTGCTTCGATTGGCTATGCTTTTGCATGATATCGGAAAACCGCAAACCATGGTCATTGACGAGGATGGCATTTCTCATAACCAAGGGCATTCTGAACTGGGAGAAACCATGGCCAGAGATATCTTGCGGCGATTGCGATACGATAATGATACCATCACCAAGGTAACCAGACTGATAGGGGTTCATGATTTGAGAATGGAACCCACGGGAAAAGCAGTCCGCAGAGCTATGAACCGCATTGGGGCCGAGTATTTTCCGATGTTGTTTCAGGTATGGGAAGCGGATCTGGCAGCCCAAAGTGATTATTGCAGAGAAATGAAGCTGCAAAGAATCCGGGAAATACAGGCCCTGTATCAGGAAATTGTGGCAAGAGATGAGGCAGTGAGCCTGAAGGATCTGGCTATTACCGGCAAGGATCTGATTGCCCTTGGAGAAAAGCCGGGAAAAGGACTGGGGGATATTCTGAACCGATTGCTGGAAGCGGTACTGGAGCATCCGGAGTGGAACAATCAGGAGACTCTTTTGGAGCTTTACCGATCCTGGAAAACAAAGAGCGATCCTGCCACGTAAAATAACATAGTATTGTTGCATATATTGTCATACTTGTTCCTTTCTTCTCATAGGTTAGCATGTAACCATTTGTTGTGGTTGTATGAAGGGAGAGATTCGGTGAACGACAAAGCAGTTAGTCTTTTGGAACAGTATGATATGGAGCCCATAAGAACATGGAAGGGGCGGGGCGCTTTTTTGTGCGAGACGTCACGGGGGCTTCGGATCTTTAAGGAGTATACAGGACCGGTCAGGAAAATCGGATTTCTTCATGCACATTTGGAGCATTTGAAAAGTCAGGGTGATTCCATGGTGGAGCAGATCATTCCGAACAAAGAGGGCGAGCTGCTTACCTATGACACCTACAAGACGCCGTATGTATTAAAGGAGTATTTTCCCGGGTCGGAGATTAACTATAAAGACCTTTCTGCATGTGAGAAAGCGGTACAACGCCTTGCCGGTATCCATCTTTGTTCCGATATATGGTTTGAAGAGCAAAAGGAAATGGAAGGAATCCTGCCGGTATATCAGGTCAGCAAGGAACTGGAACGGCACAACCGTGAACTGAAAAAAGTGAAGCGGTATCTGAAGGAGAAGGGAACAAAATCGCCTTTTGAACTCTATTTATCCCAACATTACGATTATTTTTATGATAGTGCATTGCAGGTTGTGGAGGAATTACAGTATTATGATACTGTAAAGGCATGCTCCGGAGATTATGTGATATGTCACGGCGACTTCCAATACCACAATATTCTGGATAGCAACGGTTCTTTAGGCATCATTAATTTTGAAAAATGCGTGCAGGATTACGGAATTCGTGATTTGTGTCTGTTTATGCGGAAATTGCTGGAGAAAAGCAATTGGTCCCTGCAGGTAGGAGACCGCCTGTTTTCTGCTTACGATGCAGTGAAGCCGTTGACTTTGGGAGACCGGGTGCAGCTTCGTTACCGTCTGGCTTACCCGGAGAAATTCCGGAAGATCGTGAATTATTATTACAACAGCGGTAAAGCCTGGATTCCCGGCAAAAACATGGAGAAACTGGCACTTTTACAGGAGCAGGAGCAGCAGAAACAGGAGTTTCTTGCTAAAATCCTGGAATAATAGGTGAATAGAAGCAATGGGGAGTTCTTCCCCGGTTCAATATATTGATTTTTCAGAAGAAAAGGACTTTCCGGAATGATCCGGAACCATATGAAGAGAGGTAATACATGTTACCAAAGAAAAGATGCAACGAGAAAAAAATACATAATGTTGCACTGCTTTTGACCTTACTGTTACTGGGTGGATTCACCGTGACAGGCTGCAGTGCGGAGGTATCTGCCATCTCCCATGCAGAGGAGAAGAAACTGCCGGATTTGTCGGTGGAAAACAATTCTCTGGTGGGAGCATACGATTCAGCGGATATGGCCGTTGTTGAGCAGCTGGATACAGAGGGGAAACAGATTACCCTGATGACTGTGCAGACAGGACAGACCTACAACCTTTTTTACAGTGGAACTTCTTATATTCTGGATAAATACGGCAGCAGCATGACGGCGGGCCAGTTACAGCAGGGACAGATTGTCAATGTAACCTTTTTGAAATCGAATCGTCAGATTCATCAGCTGCAGGTGGCGGAGAATGCCTGGAAATATGATGAGATTACAAAGTATGACCTGACCGGGGATAACGGTACGGCTTCCATTGGCGGCGGCGTGTATTCCTTAAGCGACCATGCGCAGGTTTATTCCAATGGCCATAAGGCAGAGCTGATGGATATCATTGGCGGTGACGTGTTGACAATTTCCGGTGTGGGACACGAAATCTTCAGTATTCAGATCGATAAAGGCCATGGTTACGTGCGTCTGAAAAATGATGCCGGTTTGCAGGGAGGCTGGATTGAGATCGGGAATGAGATCATCTCCCGCGTCAGCTCGGAAAACATGCTGTTGGCAGTTCCGGAAGGCACTTATAATCTGAGACTTCGCACAGACAGCCAGACCATCAATCAGGAAATTACGGTGGAACGTAATCAGGAACTGATCCTGGATTGTGGCAAGATCAAGTCAAAGAAGGATACGGATGGATATGTGAACTTCCATCTGCAGCCGGAAAGCGCAAGTCTTTCTATTGATGGGGAACCGGTGGATTCCCCTGAAATGGTGAAGCTCTCCTACGGCATACATGAAATTGAGGTGTCGGCAGCAGGTTATCAGACGCTGTTGAAGCACATCTCCGTAGGGAACAAGCTGGCGGAGATTGTGGTGAATCTGGAGGAAACGCCGGAAGATGAAATAGAAGAAGAGACTACATCTGCCGAAGAGGAACCGGAAGAAACTACCGGAGACCAGAAAAACAATTTTGAAAGTGAGGAAGTGCCGCTTCCCGAAAATGCTCTGAAAGAAGATACTGAGACAGAAGGAAAGACGGAAGTAAAGGATAAAGAAACAAGTGAGGAGCCTATTCATGCTTTGACTTCCAATAAGGTGTATATAGATCAGCCAAAGGATGTGGAGATCTATCTGGATGGAGATTATGTAGGCCTTGCTCCAACCTCCTTTAGAAAGACCACAGGAAAGCATACCCTGACACTGAGAAAAGTGGGATATGTGACCAGGAGTTACACCATTGTATTGCATGATGATGGAGATGATATTACCTACTCCTTCTCCGATTTAGAGCCGGAGGATGAAGAGAAAGAACCGGAAGAGACTCCGCCTCCAAAGGAAATCATCATTGAGCCGGAGCCGGATCCTGATGATCCTGCGGAAGAAGTACCGTCGGGAGATGGGGAAGAGCCCGGAGACGAAGAGCAGCCGGGAGATAGCGACAAGCCGGACGATGAAAGCCAGTCCGGAGATGGCGACAAGCCGGATGATGAAAGCCAGTCCGGAGATGGCGACAAGCCGGACGAGGAAGGCCAATCCGGAAGTAGCGACAAGCCGGGAGAGGAAGGCCAATCGGGAAGTAGTGACAAATCGGAAGGCGTAGAGCAGTCCGGAAATATCGACAAGCCCGCCAATCAGGATGGGAATTTATCAAATGAAATAGGGAACTAACCCAACGAATCATAACAAAACAAAATATTGAATTGGTGAAAGTGGGGATGAGAAAGCCGAATCATGGATATAATAGGGAAAATGGTTGATTTTCCTTGACAATATGGGGGAAAAACTATATAAATAGTTGTAGGTGTTTCGTAATGAAAAACTGAAACAATATAACAAATGTTATAGGAGGAGTTCGAAATGAACAAAACAGAATTAGTAGCAGCTATGGCTGATCAGACAGGCTTAACAAAGAAAGATGTAGAAGCAGTATTAAAAGCTTTCACAGATGTTGTTTCCGGCGAATTAAAAAAAGGTGGTAAAGTACAGTTAGTTGGCTTTGGTACTTTTGAAGTTAGCGAAAGAGCAGCTAGAGAAGGTAGAAACCCTCAGAGCGGCGAACCTATGAAGATTGCAGCTTCCAAAGCTCCTAAATTCAAAGCTGGTAAAGCTTTAAAAGATATGGTTAACGCATAATAGCGAGAACAAGGTCGAGCTTATGATCCGGATGTGCTTTGCACGTCCGGATTTTTTAC
>CALZKI010000084.1 GCA_945787995.1 uncultured Lachnospiraceae bacterium
GCGTGTCTGAAACAGACATATAGGTCTTAGGCGTAGGAACACAATTCCGAAAAGGGAGTTAATTTATGCAAGCATAATGGCTTGCATGGCTCTGCACAATCACATCATATCAAAAATGGATATACAACTCAAGCGGAAGGTGGTACACTAACACTGTTTAGGAAATACCATATTGTCAGAAAAGAGGTAACAAAAAATGACAGATAAACAAAGACAGATTATTACAAGAATCAATGAGTATGCAGAAAAAGCTCTGGCAGATATTGATCCCACAAAGACTAAGGTTTCGGTGCAACTTGAAAAGCTGCGCCCTATCTTAACAACCATTGCAGCCGAAGAGAATGTTCCTTTGGAAGATATGTTCATTCAGTATATGGACCTGGCCAGTGAACTGGCTGTGGAAAAAAATAATAAATTCAAAGATGATTATGCAGATGTACCTGAAAGTTTCTCTCAAATGGCTAACAATCTGCAATAAAACATGTAAAAAGCCCGGAACGCTTTGTTCCGGGCTTACTTTGTTTCTATTATTTCACTACTCTGACTCTGAAAACACCTTCAATGGATTTCAGTTTGTTTATGATCTCCTCTGTTGCAGGCTGCTCGATATCTAACATGGTATAAGCCACATCTCCGCGCGATTTGTTCGTCATATCAGAAATGTTGATTCCCTCATCACCAAAGCATGCCGTAAATTTGGTGATCATATTTGCCGTGTTCGTATGAAGAATCGCCACACGACCTGCCTGGGAACATACACCCATATCACACTTAGGATAGTTCACACTGTTAACGATGTTACCGTTTTCCAGATAATCCATCATCTCTTTTACAGCCATCACTGCACAGTTATCTTCCGCTTCCTCTGTAGAAGCTCCCAGATGAGGAATAACGATACATCCATCTTTACCTGCAGTAGTGGTATTAGGAAAATCAGTAACGTATTTCTTGATCTTACCGTTTTCGATATTCTCTAAAACTACTTTTTCATCTACCAATAAATCTCTTGCAAAGTTTAACAGTACAACACCGTCCTTCATCATATCGATAGCGGACTGATTGATCATACCCTTTGTAGCATCCATAAGCGGAACATGAACGGTAATGTAATCACACTCTGCATAAATTTCTTCCACATTCAGCACATGCTTTACATCTCTGCTTAAGCTCCAGGCTGCATCAACAGAGATATAGGGATCGTAACCATACACCTGCATACCCAGATGTTTTGCAGCATTGGCAACCTTTACGCCGATTGCACCAAGTCCGATAATACCTAACTTCTTTCCGGAAATTTCAGTACCGGCAAATTTTTTCTTTGCCTTTTCAGCATCCTTGGCAACAGTTTCTAAAGCTGCATTATCCTTTACCCATTTGATACCGCCTTCGATATCTCTTGCTGCCAGCAGCATACCTGCAATTACAAGTTCTTTTACGCCGTTGGCATTAGCACCTGGGGTATTGAATACAACGATACCTTTTTCAGCACATTTGTCTAACGGAATATTGTTGACACCGGCACCGGCTCTTGCTACCGCCAGCAGATTTTCCGGCAGTTCCATGTCATGCATTGCAGCACTTCTTACAAGAATTCCGTCAGCTTCCGTCACATCATGAGTTTTCTCATAATCAGCTGTAAAATGATTAAGACCAATTTCTGAAATTGGATTTAAGCAATGATATTTAAACATTTCTATCTCCTTATTTGCTGTGTTTTTCCTCAAAGTCCTTCATAAATGCAACCAATTTCTCAACGCCCTCGATTGGCATAGCGTTGTAAATACTTGCACGCATACCGCCAACCGTTCTGTGACCTTTCAGGTTAACAAAACCGGCAGCAGTAGCTTCTTTTACAAACAAAGCATCCAGATCAGCATCCCCTGTAACAAAAGGAACATTCATTAAGGATCTGTCTTCCTTTCTGACAGTACCCTTGAACAGTTTGCTCTGGTCAAGGAAATCATACAAAACGGCAGCTTTCTTTTCATTCAGTTCCTTCATGGCTGTCAAACCACCGTTTTTCTTTAACCATTTGAATACCTTACCGCAGATATAGATACCATAGCAAGGTGGTGTGTTATATAAAGAATCATTATCCGCATGAATTTTATATTTCATCATGGTAGGAGTTCCCGGAAGACATTCATCTGTAAGAAGGTCTTCTCTGATGATAACTACCTGAACACCTGCAGGACCTACGTTTTTCTGTACGCCGGCATAAACCATACCATACTTTGTTACATCCATTGGCTCAGACAAGAAACAGGAGGAAACATCGGAAACCAGTATTTTACCTTTTGTATTCGGTAAAGTTTTGAATTTTGTTCCGTAAATAGTATTGTTTTCACAGATATACACATAATCCATATCATCCGTGATCGGCAAATCGGAGCAATCAGGGATATAGGAAAACGTTTCATCAGCGGAAGAGGCAAGTTCTACTGCTTCACCATAAATCTTTGCTTCCTGGAAAGCCTTCTTTGCCCACTGACCGGTGATAATATAGCCTGCTTTTCTGTTTTTCATCAAATTCATCGGAACAGATGCAAAAACAAGGCTGGCACCGCCCTGTAAAAACAGAACCTTGTAGTTATCCGGAATATTTAACAGGTCTCTTAAATCTGCTTCAGCTTCCTTGATGATAGTATCGTATACTTTGGAACGATGACTCATTTCCATAACAGACATGCCACTGCCTTTATAATCAAGCATCTCTTCTGCTGCTTCTCTCAATACTTCCTCAGGCAAAACTGCCGGACCTGCAGAAAAATTATAAACTCTTCCCACGATTCTCTCCTCCATGTAATTAACATTATGTAACTATCAGGCTACACTCCATAACGTTACATTATGATAAAGCATATTTCCCAATAGTTTAAAATTATGATAGTTGTACTCTTGTATACAACTAGGCAATATTCTACTCTTTTGATTCTTTTGCGTCAAGACTTTAACTCGATAAAGTGGTGAGATTTTTTGCACTATTTTAATAAAACATGATCACAGGCGTACCGATATCCGCCCTTTCATATAACTGTTCCATCTTTTCATAGGGTGTATTGATACATCCATGGGAACCGTTTGTTTTGTATATCTCTCCGCCGTATTCGTCACGCCAGGATGCATCATGTATACCAATACCCTTATAAACGGGCATCCATAGTTTCACCGGCGAAGCGTAGCCGGGTCCCCTTAAGATCCGGTTTCTCTGCTTTGAATAGACATAATACACACCTGCCGGCGTGTCTCTTCCGAGCCGCTCATTGCCCGTCACCACATCGGTTTCCAGTTGCAAAGTACCCTTTTCATAGTAGTATAATTTTTGAGCAGTCATATCTACTTCAATATATGTATCACCGATGTCATCCTTTCCAATTGATTTTCCACGAACAGAGAAAACCGGAAGATGATCTTCTGTTCTTTGTTCACACAGAGCCTGATACAGATACTTCTTCTCCGCTTCCACATCCAGCTTATTGCCGTAAGTACCACCGATTACGGTTACCAATTCTCCTTTGGTGGATTGAAAACTTCTGGTTCTGCCTATGGTGTCATGGCGAAAGGCCATTTCTTCTACATAAGCATCCACAGCACTTTCATCAATTTCCAATTCCCCCGCATCATTGATTGCCACAGAACCATCTTCGTTTGTACGAAACATCCGGCTTATCACAGAGCCATCCACTATTTCCAGCCAATCGTCAAAGCGATACGTAATAACACAGCCTTGATATTGCATGATCTTATCATACAAAGCCTTATCCGCTTTCATCCGATCATTCCATGGCAGATCATAAAAGCAGTTCATCTGCTCCAGATCAACCGTACTTTCTGAATGCAGCATTGCTTCAGATATTACCTCACAAGCCTTATCCAAATCCAAAATATGTCCGGTAGTATCTTTAAACTGATAGCCTTCTTCCGACAAATATAACAAAGCCTGATTAGGTCGCCTTTCCACTTCTTTCTGATATAGCAGTGAGGATTTCACTACATTCTTTAACTTTTCCGCATCAATCTCCGCTACAGGAAGGAAGTCTTCCCGATGGTCACCAAAAAAGCGTTTGAACCATTCAAAGGCACTCTGTGTATTTTTATATTGTTGTAATGCCAATTTGAAATCAGCGCGGAAGTCTACCTCTTCTTTGGGAATGAAAAAGGTATAGTCTTCCTGATTACAGGTAACTGTAATTCCCTCATAGGTATACTGTTCTTCCAGTTCCCGGTTCACTTCATCAATGGTCTTCCCGGTACAATAGACACCGTTGATCCAGGTATCATAAGAAAAAGAATCCCGGTAATAACTGGAAAGTGCCCAAAGTATAACGATTCCCAGTGTAAACAGAATCAGCAATACGCTAAGAACAGATAGCACTATTTTTCTTTTTGCCATAAATCAGTACAAGCCCAGCACATTCCTGTGCTGAGCTTTCCTTTCATCTTGTGTTTATTCTGTTAAATCAGAAGCATCAAAGGTTTCTGTTAATGGAGCTCCCGGTGAAGACATAGGAAATACTTTATCATCCTCCGGAATCATACATTCAATCAGAACAGGTCCGCCGGCAGCAATGGCCTTCTCAAAAGCAGGCCCCACCTCTTCCTTTTTGGTCACACGAATTGCCATACATCCAAGGCCTTCTGCCACTTTACAGAAATCAACCTTATCCTGTAAAACAGTCTGTGAATAACGTTTTCCATAGAAAAGTGTCTGCCACTGTCTTACCATGCCAAGTACATGATTGTTGATAACCACCTGAATGATCGGAATATTGTATCTGCTGGCAGTAGCAAGCTCGTTCATATTCATTCTGAAGCATCCGTCACCGGCTATATTGACACAAACCTTATCCGGTCTTCCTGTTTTGGCGCCAATACAAGCCCCAAGGCCATAACCCATTGTACCAAGACCGCCGGAAGACAAAAAGGTTCTCGGCTCACTGTATTTATAATACTGCGCCGCCCACATCTGATGCTGACCAACGTCCGTAGTAACGATAGCCTGCCCCTTTGTCACACGATCCAGTTCTTCCATAACAAAAGGACAGGAAAGTGCAGAAGAATCATAAGAAAGAGGATATTTTTCCTTCATTTCCATAATGTGTGCAACCCACTCATCATTGGACTTCTGCTCAATCATCGGATTCAGTTTAGTGAGAATTTCCTTCAGATCACCTACAACAAAAGCATCCGCATGAATATTCTTGTGGATTTCAGCAGCATCAATATCAATATGTACAACCTTTGCATTTTCCGCAAAACGCTTTGGATTACCAACAACACGATCGGAGAATCTGGCACCGAGAGCAACCAGTAAATCACATTCCATAACACCAAAGTTAGAGGTTTTGGTACCATGCATACCGATCATTCCGGTATACAACGGATCATGTCCGTCAAAAGCACCTTTTCCCATCAGGGTATCACAAACCGGTGCATTCATTTTGGCAGCCAGCTCCCGCACTTCCTTGGAAGCACCGGAGATAACAGCACCGCCGCCCACATAAATGAACGGTTTTTTGCTGGCTTTAATCATTTCTGCAACAGCAGAAAGCTCCGCATCCGTGTATTTACACTCGGCAACTTTGGTCTCTACTGCCTTTGCTTCATATTCACATTTGTTGGCGGTAACATCCTTTGTAATGTCTACCAGTACAGGACCCGGTCTTCCGGTACGAGCAATTTCAAAGGCTTTACGGATGGTATCTGCAAGGATCGTAACATCCTTTACAATGTATCCGTGCTTTGTAATTGGCATAGTTACACCGGCAATATCAACCTCCTGGAAAGAATCTTTTCCCAGAGCAGGCAGATTTACATTACAGGTAATGGCTACCATAGGAACAGAATCCATATAGGCTGTAGCAATGCCTGTAACCAGATTGGTGGCACCGGGGCCGCTTGTAGCCATACAAACACCCACCTTGCCGGTAGCTCTGGCATAACCGTCTGCCGCATGGGCAGCTCCCTGCTCATGAGAAGTTAATACGTGACGAATCTCATCACTGTGATTATATAAAGCGTCATAAACATTTAAGATTGTTCCGCCGGGGTATCCGAATACAGTATCTACCCCCTGCTCCTTCAGACATTCTACAACAATCTCTGCACCTGTTAATAACATGATCAGTTAATCCTCCATAACCTAATTACTGTAACTGGTTTACATCCAGAATCGCACCTTTATTACCGCTGGTTACCAGTTTCTCGTATCTTGCAAGATATCCTGTGGTAACCTTGGGTTCTCTGGGTGTCCATGCAGCTTTTCTCTTAGCCAGTTCTTCCTCAGACACCAGCATATCCAATTTATTCGCAGGAATATCCACACGAATGATATCACCGTCCTGAACCAAAGCAATTGGACCGCCCACTGCTGCTTCAGGGGATACATGACCAATGGAAGCACCTCTGGAAGCACCGGAGAAACGGCCGTCTGTAATCAAGGCTACAGAGGAACCCAGACCCATGCCTGCAATGGCTGAAGTAGGATTCAGCATTTCTCTCATACCGGGGCCACCCTTGGGGCCTTCGTAACGGATCACTACCACATCGCCGGCAACAATCTTTCCGCCCTTGATAGCGGCAATGGCATCTTCCTCACAGTCAAACACTCTGGCAGGACCTTCATGAACCATCATTTCGGGAACCACAGCGGAACGCTTTACAACGCCGGAATCCGGAGCCAGATTACCCTTTAACACAGCAATACCGCCGGTCTGTGAGTAAGGATTCTCAACCGGTCTGATAACTTCGGGATTTTTGTTGATACATCCGGAAATATTTTCTCCCACAGTCTTTCCGGTTGCGGTAATCAGATCCATATGAAGCAAATTCTTCTTGGAAAGTTCATTCATAACCGCATATACACCACCAGCCTCATTCAGATCCTCCATATAAGTAGGACCGGCCGGAGCCAAATGACATAGGTTAGGTGTTCTTGCGGAAATCTCATTTGCAATGTCCATATCAATATCTACCCCTGCTTCATGGGCAATGGCAGGCAGATGTAACATGGTGTTTGTAGAACAGCCAAGTGCCATATCAACGGTTAATGCATTTTCAAATGCCTCTTTGGTCAGAATATCTCTTGGCTTAATATCCTTTTCAATCAATTCCATAATCTTCATACCGGCATGTTTTGCCAGTCTGATACGCTCGGAATAAACAGCCGGAATGGTTCCGTTGCCTCTTAACCCCATACCGATTGCTTCTGTCAGGCAGTTCATGGAATTGGCGGTATACATACCGGAACAGGAACCGCAGGTAGGACAAACCTTCTCTTCCATCTCACAAAGATGGTCCATTGTCATAGTGCCTGCTGCTACACTGCCTACCGCTTCAAACATGGCGGAAAGGCTTTTCTTTTCACCATTCACACGGCCGGCCAACATAGGACCGCCGGAAACAAATACTGTAGGAATATTCAATCTGGCAGCAGCCATCAAAAGTCCCGGTACATTCTTATCACAGTTGGGAATCATAACAAGACCGTCAAAACCATGGGCAACAGCCATACATTCTGTGGAATCTGCGATCAGATCTCTTGTTACAAGAGAGTATTTCATTCCAATGTGTCCCATGGCAATACCATCGCATACAGCAATTGCAGGGAACATAACAGGCGTACCGCCGGCCATAGCTACACCAAGCTTTACAGCCTCTGTGATTTTATCCAGATTCATATGTCCGGGAACAATTTCATTGTAGGAACTAACAATACCGATCAAAGGGCGTTTACGCTCTTCCTCTGTATAACCAAGTGCGTTAAACAGACTTCTGTGAGGAGCCTGCTGTGTGCCGGTTTTTACGGAATCACTTCTCATAATGTTTTATCTCCTTCATACCATGGAATAACACAAGTCAATATAACAGACTTTCATTACACCTATTTTACTATAAAAATATGACAATTCAATTGATTTATTTTTGTATTATTGATGTATTTTTATATTAAAATTGAAATATATACATATTTTAATATAACAATCAGAAAAATAACCCATTTGCT
>CALZKI010000085.1 GCA_945787995.1 uncultured Lachnospiraceae bacterium
TTGAGATTCTACTTTCCTTGCACTGTATGGGAAGAATGGTATATAATGAGAAGGATTATGACACTGGGCAGACTATGCCCAAATGATGGAAATGCTTCCCTTTTGGAACGGAAACGAGGATTACAATGGAAGTCGGATTCGAGACCAGGATCACCCCCGGTGATCTGTATGATTATATGCTGCATCATTCCTATTCCTCTATGTCGGGGCTGCTTGGCACAATGGTGGGAGCCCTGATGATTGTGGGATTCTTTATGAATATGGATAATGTATTACTGCTGATTGTGGGTATTGTGGTGTTGGCTTATCTGCCTTGGAATCTTTTTTTAAAATCCAGACAACAGGCCCTGAACAATCCTGCTTTCAGGAAACCGTTAACATACCTTTTGGACGAGGAAGGCATTCATGTATCACAGGATGATGTGACACAGATGCAGAAATGGGAGGATATGGTAAAGGCTGTTTCCACCAGAAACAGTATCATTGTGTATACTTCCCGCATGAATGCCTGCATTTTTCCGCGCAGGGATATGGGCGAAAAGAGTGGAAAAGTGATCGAGATGATTTCCACCCACATGGCTCCGGCCAAGGTAAAGATACGCTGGTAGACGACGGAGAATAGGGATGTTTTTTACTGAATCAGATGATACCAAATAGTTTTTGAGAGAAAAAATTATAAGAGAGATAAAAATTAGAAGAGATAGAAAAAGATGAAAGAAATATTCGAAACTTTTAAACCCGAAGAAACATTTCATCTGGGTTTTCAGATGGGAAAAGAAGCAACTCCCGGACAGGTAGTTACGCTGGAGGGAGATCTGGGAGTAGGTAAAACTGTTTTTACCCAGGGCGTGGCAAAAGGATTGGAAATCGAAGAACCGATTTGTTCCCCCACCTTTACCATTGTGCAGGTGTACGAAGAAGGCAGATTGCCTTTTTACCATTTTGATGTATATCGTATCGGCGATGTAGAAGAAATGGATGAGATCGGATATGAGGATTATGTGTATGGCGATGGCGTCAGCATGATCGAGTGGGCCAATCTGATTGAGGAGATCCTGCCGGAGCATCGTACTGCAGTAAAGATTGAGAAAGATCCTTCCCGGGGCTTTGACTACAGAAGGATTACCATAGAACAAATACCGTAGAACAAATACGGATAGAACAATTACGAAAGAACGAATACGAAAGAACAATTACTTTGGAACAAGTATGAGCTGTTGCTCTTATGTATGTATAAAGCTTTCGTATGGAATATGACGGATTATATTTAGAAATGATAGTTAGTAGGAAAAGAAAATGAAGATTCTTGGAATTGACAGTTCTGGTCTGGTGGCAAGTGTAGCGATTGTGGAAGATGACCGTTTGGTGGCTGAGTACAACCTGCAGTATAAGATTACCCACTCACAGACCTTACTTCCCATGTTGGAAGAAATAAGAAACCGTATCCATTTGGATATGCAGACCATCGATGCCATTGCAGTGGCGGCGGGTCCGGGATCCTTTACCGGCCTTCGTATCGGAGCGGCAACAGTCAAGGGATTGGGACTGGCTCTGGGGAAACCTATTATTCCGGTACCTACGCTGGAAGGCATGGCGTACAACTGCTATGGTACAGACTTGCTTGTCTGTCCCATTATGGATGCCAGAAGAAATCAGGTATATACCGGTTTGTATATCTTCGAGAAAGAAGACCGGATCAGGATGAAAAGTGTGATGGAACAGACCGCTGTGGGATTTGATGAGCTGGCGGCCAAATTAAATGTTTTGGGCAGAGAAGTGCTTTTCCTGGGAGACGGAGTGCCTGTATTTGCAGAAGCCATGAAGGAACTGCTGCGGATTCCTTATTATTTTGCCCCGGCCCATATGAACAGACAGAGGGCAGCTTCGGTAGCAGCACTTGGAAAAGAGAAGTTTGAGCAGGGCATTTTTGAAGATGCAGCCGATCATGCACCGGAATATCTGAGACTTTCTCAGGCGGAAAGAGAACGACAGGAAAAAGCATGAGTCAGATTAGAGTTCGCACTATTACAAAAGAAGATATTGATATAGTAGACCGTCTGGAACATATCGGGTTTTCAGAGCCCTGGCCAAGAAGTGCCTTTGAGGAAATCGTGGATAAGAAGGATGCACAGTATTATGTGGCCCAAAATGAAGCGGGAGAGATCCTGGGGGGATGTGCCATGTTCTTTATTGCGGGAGAAGGGGACATTACCAATGTAGCTGTATTTCCGGAATATCGAAATCAGGGGATTGCTACGAAACTGCTTCAGTATGTTGTGGAAGACGGAAGAAAGCATGGATTAGTGGAATTTACTTTGGAAGTCAGAGTGGGAAACAAACCTGCTATCAGAGCATATGAGAAAGTGGGTTTTGAAAGCGAAGGCATAAGACCAAATTTCTATTCCCATCCCAAAGAAGATGCCTTGATCATGTGGATCCGTGAATAAGACATTTTTGTAACCTGAAAAAATCTGAGTAGATGCAGGTTGAAGAGTGTGTAACCTGCATGGAGGAAATATGTTAGATGTATGTTTGCTTGGAACAGGAGGTATGATGCCTCTTCCATATAGATGGCTTACTTCCCTGATGGCAAGATATAACGGGACAAGTATCCTGATTGACTGTGGTGAGGGCACCCAGATTGCCATGAAGGAAAAAGGCTGGAGCCCCAAGCCCATTGACATTATGTGTTTTACCCACTATCACGCGGACCATATCAGTGGCCTTCCGGGCATGCTGTTAACCATGGGGAATGCAGAAAGAACGGAACCCTTGCTGATGATAGGCCCGAAGGGATTGACCAGAGTGGTTAATGCCTTGAGAGTGATTGCACCGGAGCTGCCTTTTCCTATTGAATGCATGGAAATCACGGAACCGGAGCAGGAGTTTGTGTTTGACGGATTCCGGATAGAAGCGTTTAAGGTAAATCATAATGTTCTGTGCTATGGATATAATATCGTGATAGACCGGATCGGTAGATTTGATGTGCAGAAAGCCATGGAACTTCAAATCGACAAGCCTTATTGGGGAAGACTGCAGAAAGGTGAAACCATTACTGTGGGAGACAGAGTACTTACTCCGGATATGGTATTGGGTGCACCAAGGAAAGGCTTGAAGGTGACCTATTGCACGGATACCCGCCCGGTACCGATGATTGCCAAAAAGGCCCTGGGAGCAGATCTTTTTATCTGCGAGGGTATGTACGGAGAACCCGATAAACAGGACAAGGCCTACGAACACAAGCATATGATGTTTTGTGAGGCCGCAGGACTGGCCAAAGAAGCACAGGTCAAAGAACTTTGGCTGACTCATTTTAGTCCTTCGATTGTACGGGCAGAAGAGTTTATGGGGGAAGTGAGAAAGATTTTCCCAAATGCTTTTGCGGGAAAAGACGGGAAAAGTGTGGATCTTCTCTTTGAGGATGATGAGAAGTAGATATGCGCAAAGATGACCGGACAAGATGAAGTCGGTTGGGCATGGAAAAGGTTATTTGGAAATGCTTGCTTTGGGGCATATTTTCATGGAAGGAGGTGAGCGGATGAAAGGCGCAATGGCCAAAAGTTTAAAATTGTTGGTGTTGGGAGCGATTATGATAGGGCTCCTGGTGATGTTGTATTACAATGTATCCAACAAGAAGAAAAGTACGTCAGAAGAAGACTCTACAACGAAAGCCACTGTAGTGCAGGAATTGCTGATGCGTGATCTGGAAAAAAGTTATCCGCCCACACCCAAGGAAGTGGTGAAGCTGTATAGCGATATTACCCAATGTTACTATAATCAGACTTACTCGGATGAAGAACTGGAAGAACTGGCAAAGATGTCCATGAAACTGATGGATCCGGAACTTCGGTTGAACAACCCGGAAGAGGCTTATCTGGAAAGCCTGAAGACAGAGATTGCTGATAAGCGGTCGCAGGATTGTAAAATATATAGCTATAATACTTCCTCCAGTACAGATGTAGAGTACTATACAAAGGATGGAAGAGAGATGGCAAGCTTATACTGTACCTACACCATCAGACTGGGGACCTCTATGGGAAACACCACGGAGCAGTTTTTGTTAAGAAAAGATGAGGAAGGTCATTGGAAAATTCTGGGTTGGCTTGTAGAGAACGAAAACTGAATTATACGAAAGGCATGGTTGTTGTCATGGAAAAGGATGTGTTTATTTTGGCAGTAGAAAGTTCCTGCGATGAAACTGCGGCAGCAGTGGTGAAAAACGGCAGAGAAATTCTTTCCAATGTCATCTATTCGCAGATTGATTTACATACATTATATGGTGGAGTTGTTCCGGAGATAGCCTCCCGGAAGCATATTGAGAAGATCAATCAGGTGATTCAGGCGGCTCTTGATCAGGCAGGTGTTACCCTGCAGGATATCACTGCGATTGCGGTTACCTACGGACCCGGACTTGTGGGAGCACTTTTGGTAGGAGTATCTGCAGCCAAGGCCATAAGCTTTGCTACCGGGATACCGCTGGTTGGGGTACATCATATTGAAGGCCATATCAGTGCCAATTATATAGAAAATTTAGAGTTGGAGCCTCCTTTTATCTGTCTGGTGGTCTCCGGCGGTCATTCTCATCTTGTCAAGGTAAAGGATTACGGAGAATATGAAATTCTGGGACGCACCAGAGATGATGCGGCAGGAGAAGCCTTTGACAAGGTGGCAAGAGCAATCGGGTTAGGCTATCCCGGGGGACCGAAGATTGATAAGGTTTCCAAGGAAGGCAATCCGGATGCCATTCATTTCCCAAGAGCAAAAGTGGTTGGCTCTGAGTATGACTTCAGCTTCAGCGGATTAAAGTCGGCTGTACTCAATTATCTGAATGGATGTGAGATGAAGCATATTCCTGTGAATCAGGCAGATGTAGCAGCTTCTTTCCAAAAGGCTGTGGTGGACGTACTGGTAGAGCATTCCATACATGGGGTAAAAGAAAGCGGACTTTCCAAATTTGCGATTGCAGGAGGCGTTGCATCCAATTCCTCTTTGCGGAATGCACTCAGAGAAGCTTGCGAAAAGGAAGGTATTTCCTTCTATTATCCTTCACCGGTTTATTGTACGGATAATGCAGCGATGATCGGTGTGGCAGGATATTATGAATATCAAAAGGGTGTTCGGCATGGTTATGATCTGAATGCAGTTCCAAACCTGAAACTGGGGGAACGCGTGTAATGGAACAGTGTACAGCAATCGTTCTGGCAGCAGGACAGGGAAAACGCATGAATACCGATGTGCGTAAACAATACCTGTTAATACAGGACAAACCGGTTCTCTGGTATGCTCTGGAGGCTTTTGAGAAAAGCTTCGTGCAGAAAGTGGTTCTGGTGGTATCAGAAGATGATATTGCATATGTAAAAACGGAAATCGTGGAGAAATATCATTTCCAAAAGGTAAGCTCCATTGTCAAAGGCGGAAAGGAACGATATCATTCCGTGGCTTGCGGGATAGCGGCTGCAGGAGCCTGCGATTATATCTTTATTCATGACGGAGCAAGACCCTTTGTGGATGAAGAAATGCTGGAAAGACTTTTGCAGGATGTCAGGTTATATGAAGCCTGCGTCGCCGGTATGCCGGTAAAAGACACCATTAAAATTGCCAACAAGGATGGATTCGCACAAACCACACCGGATCGCAATCTGGTATGGCAGGTACAGACACCCCAGGTTTTCTCTTATGCACTGATTAAGGAAGCATACCAGACCCTGCTTCGGGAAGAAGATAATCTTCTGAACCGGGGGATTAAAATAACAGATGATGCTATGGTGGTTGAAACTTTTTCGGAACATCCTGTGAAACTTACAGAAGGAAGTTATCATAATGTAAAAATAACTACGCCCGAGGATTTGGTATTTGCCTCGGAATATGCAAAAAACCTGAGTTTTCGGAACCTGTGATTTTACTGAATATAGTTTGGGTCAGCCGGAGGAGACACCCATTCCTGTCAGTGGTGACTGAGGTAAGGTTATTGAAATAAGGATGGAAAAGGGACGATTGCGTATGAAAAACAGATTACAACGGGTTCTGCTGCTTTTATTGCTTGCGGGACTGATAACCGGATGCGGAGCAGATACAGATCCCTCCAATTCGCAGGAGCAAGAAACAACGGGTACACTTGTAAATGAAGAAAGTGAACAGACAAAGGCTCCGGTGATACAAGGCAATGATGTTGAGAAAGATGATGTAAAAACGCTGGAAGTGTCAGACGCTTCCAACATTTCAAATACTTCAGATTCTTCGAATGGTTCGAAGGAAGGCATAACATATTCCTATAAGGAGATGTCTCTGACTTTTCCTGCCAGCTGGGAGAACCGTTATGTGATCAAAGAGAATGATGATGGCAATGGCTTTTCGGTGCTTCAAAAAGCGTCCTATGAAAAGCACCCGGGGTTGGGATTCCTGTTTGGCGTCTATTCCTCTGATACTCCTTTTTTGGATGCACCCGAATCTTGTGTGCTTGCTTATACAGAGGATAAAATATATTTTTATGTAACACCCACGGATGTTCCCTATGATTGTGAGGATGAGGCGGTTGCCCGGGACTACGAACTACTGCTGGAGGATATGGAACTGGTGAAGGCTTCGATTGTGATCGATGCGCCGCAGATTCACACCAATGCATCCGAGTATGTATTCCCCATGAGTGAATATTATCCTTTGCAGGAAGATATGCTTTGGAATATGGGAGAAAATGAACTGTGGCTTGCACGTAATGAGATTTATGCCAGACATGGTTATCATTTTAAGAATGGATATTTGCAGGCCTATTTTGAAAAATACGCATGGTATGAAGATCGTGGAGATTCCTTTTCAGAAGATGAGCTTTCACAGATTGAGAAAGATAATGTAAAGCTTTTCAAGAAAATGGAAACTGCAAAAGTATCCGAGAGTCCCTATCCGTTGGAAGAAAAGGTGGGGAAAAGAGTGTCTGTGGACTTAAGCGGGAATGGGAAAGAGAACACCATTCTTTATCAAATCACAGTAGATGCAAATGGATTTGAAAAACCTTCTCTGACAGTGGACGACATAACATATGATTTGGAAGAAGAGTTTCAAATCTACATGGATTGGCCGGAAGATGAACATTTCTATATTACGGACATTTCGCCATACTTTGACGGCTTGGAGATTGCCATAGCCGATTACGGACCAAGTGATGACCCGGTCACACATTTCTTTGTATATGATGAGGCTAGAGGACTGGAGAAAATTGGTAGCGTGTCGGGTTTCCCTATGAAGCAGATGGGATTTCAAAATGGTTTTATTACCGGAGGCGTAATCGGGTATAACAGATGCATGACCCTGGATGTGCATGAATATCTGGAGTATTACTGGTATGATTATGAGAATCGGAGATTGGAACTGCAAGTGGGAGCTGACGGCCATATTGACTTGCCAAGATCCCATCGGTTGTTAACCGATCTTCCGTTACATTATGCAATGGATCAGGCATCAGATACTTTTGTTATACCCGAAGGCAGTAAGGTCTTTATTAAAAGATGTTTCGGAAAAAACTGGGTACTGGTACACGGGCCTAATGGAGCAGAAGGCTATTTACATTATGACAAAAACCGGGAAGATGCTATATTTCCTTATCTGGATGAGCTGGAAACAGATGCTGATTGTGTATTTGAAGGCTTGTTAGTGTATGATTGATATTGGCAGAGCATTTTCGGAAAAACTTAAGAGAAAAAGAGAAAAAAATTCGATACATTTCGGATAAAAAAGTAGTTGACACTGAAAATGCTTTTTGCTATACTCATTCTTGCGTTCGGCGAAAAACCGAAAGCAAAAAACACTTGGAGAGGTATCGAAGTGGTCATAACGAGGCGGTCTTGAAAACCGTTTGTCCGCA
>CALZKI010000086.1 GCA_945787995.1 uncultured Lachnospiraceae bacterium
ACAAGATACGTAAAATGGGACAGGACATTATCACCGGGCACATAGAGGTTTCTCCCTTTGAAAAGGGAAATGGAGCTCCCTGCTCTTACTGTAGTTTTCAGCAGGTCTGTGATTTCGATGAGCGTGCAGGCTACAGCTGGCGTAAGAGTGAGGCAGGCAAGGAAGAAGACATTCTGGAACGGATGAAAGAGGAACTGGGGCTCAAAAAAGAATCGGAAACCATTGAGGAATCTACAGAAACAGGTTGATGCACAGAGCTTGTGTAAAAGAAGCATGCAACGATGCTACAGCGTTATCGGTGCGAGAAAAAACTTGAGAAGAAAAAATAGAGAATAACAAAAATTTAGTGGATCGAATAGAAAAGTTGAGAATGAAAGAAAACAAGAGAGCACAGGAAATAACAGCACAAGAAATAATAAAACAAAAAACTGAAGAGTCGGAAGTGGTCGGGCAGGAAAAAACAGAACAAAAAACTGTAGCGCCGGAAGTGAAAACGCAGGAAAATACTGAGATCAGGTTCACGCCTGCCCAACAGGCCTGTATTGACGAGAGAGGAAAGGATATTCTTGTTTCTGCGGCAGCAGGCTCCGGTAAAACCGCGGTTCTGGTAGAGCGCATTATTCAGTTGATTCTGGACACACAGAACCCTGTGGATATAGATGAATTGTTGGTAGTGACATTTACCAAAGCGGCAGCAGCACAGATGAAAGAGAAGGTGGCAAAGGCAGTAGCCAAGCGGTTGGAGCAGGACCCCGGCAACGAACATTTGGAGCGTCAGGCTGCTTTGGTTCATAATGCCCAGATCACAACCATTGACAGCTTCTGTACCTTTGTGATTCGCAACAATTTCGGAGACATTGACCTGGATCCCGGATTTCGAGTGGGAGATGAAGGGGAAATGAAGCTGCTCAGACAGGATGTGTTGGAGAATGTGCTGGAAGCCTGTTACGAAGAAGGAAAGGCTTCGTTTATGGAACTGGCAGAATGCTTCAGCAATGGAACCAATGATAATGCCTTGGGTGAAATTGTGCTGAAACTGTATGACGTGGCTATGAGCTACCCGTTCCCGGAACAGTGGCTGCAAGCTCGCGTGAAAGACTATGATACTGATCTTTCTTTTGAAGAGACAGAATGGTATCAGTTGGCTTTAAAACAGATGGAGATTCTGTGCGAGTCCGGTCTGTCGGCTTTAAAGGCTGCACAGAAGCTTTGTGAGACATCCGGCGGTCCTTATATGTATGGTGAAATGATCGATTCCGATATGGAACAGCTGGAGCATTTCAGGCATCTGGTAATGCAGCCGGTGGACTATGCCACTTTGCAGGGGGCAGTGCAGGGAATTAAATTTGCTACATTATCCAGAAAAAAGGATGATACAGTAGATCCCGCCGCTAAGGAGAAGGTAAAGGCACTAAGACAATCAGTAAAGGATGTTGTGACAAAACTGAAAGGCAGTTATCTGCTTTTTACCGGGGACAGAATTGCTACACAAACAGAATTATGTAAACAAATCATAGAAGCCCTGATTGAAGTGGTGTTGCGTTTTCAACAGGCCTTTTCAGATAAAAAGAGAGAAAAAAATGTTCTGGATTTCAATGACATAGAACATATGGCATTACAGATTTTGCTTCGCCCCGTGGCAGAAGAAACTTCGCCTGAATCCGTAAACGCTCCGATTGCCTATGAGCGCACAGAAACGGCGAAGGAATATGCACGTCATTTCAAGTATGTGATGATAGATGAATACCAGGACAGTAACCTGGTACAGGAATATCTTCTGGAAAGTATTTCCGGTGATTTCGATGGGAATCCGAACCGGTTTATGGTAGGAGATGTGAAGCAGAGCATTTACAAATTCCGGCTGGCAAAACCGGAGATTTTTCTGCAGAAGTATGACCAATACAAAGAAAGTACTGCAGAAAGCATTCGCATCGATCTGCAGCAGAACTTCCGAAGCAGAAAAGAAGTTGTGGATGCCGTCAACTTCCTTTTTGAGAAGATTATGCAAAAGGAACTGGGGGGCATTGCGTATGATGATCGTGCCAGGCTGAATGCCGGGGCTACCTATCCGGAAACAAACACAGATGAGATGCAGGCTGAACTGTTACTGTTTTGTAAGGAATCAGAGGCCTCTTTGATAGCGGACGCAGAGATCGAAGACAGGGAAGTTGAGGGAAGAATAGAGGAGAGTGCCCAAGGTGGAGCTGAAAAGAGTTTCGAGAAAGAGAATGAAAGGAAACGTACAGAACTGAACGGATATGAGCTGGAGGCTTACGGTATTGCCAACAGAATTCATAAACTGATGCTGGAAGGCAGAGTAACCGATGAAGATACGAAACAACTGCGTCCCGTCAGATACAAAGATATTGTGATTCTTGTTCGTTCCATGAGTGGTTGCGCGGACGCACTTAAAACTGTTCTGGAAAACCAGGGAATTCCCGTATATGTGGCTTCCAAAACAGGATACTTCGGTTCCCTGGAGGTCAGAACATTAATCCAGCTGCTGAAAATCATTAACAATCCCCTGCAGGACATTCCCTTCTATGGTGTATTGCATTCCTTTGCAGCAGGAATGACGGATGAGGAAATAGCGCTGATCAGAAGTCTGGAAAGAGATAAGGCAGATACCCTGTATGAACAGTGCCTTGCTTTTGTGGCGGAAGAAAATGTGACGAAAGAACTTATGCAGGATAATCTTTCTGCAATCTTCCAAAGTGCACATAGGAAAGTGAATGAATTTCTGCAATATTATCAAAGCTTCCGGGAAGTATCCAAGTATCAAAGTATCTATGAATTGATTCGCTATATCATGTCAAGCTTGGATTATCGGGTGAAAATATCTGCCATGCCCATGGGAGACAAACGTTTGGCCAACATTGATATGATTTTGCAGAAGGCATCGGATTTTGAGCAAACTGATTTTGCCGGCTTATATGATTTTATACGATATCTGGAACTGTTGGAACGATATGAGATTGACTATGGTGAAGCCAACACTTTGGGGGAACAGGCGGATGTGGTTCGTATCATGACCATGCATGCCAGCAAGGGCTTGGAATTCCCTATATGCTTTGTGTCGTGCCTTTCCAAAAGCATCAATATGAGAGACACTTCGGGAGATCTCATCGTGGATTCTGATTATGGAATCGGTATGAAATGTGTGGATATCCATCGAAGAACAGTCTCCGAAACGTTGCGGAAGACAGTGATCAGTGAACTGAAACGACAAAGTAATCTGGCAGAGGAAATGAGGGTACTTTACGTTGCACTCACCCGTGCAAAGGAAAAACTGATCATGACCGCTCAGGTGCCGGACGACTTTTCCATGGATGACTTGTTCGAAAAAGAGGTGTCTCTGGCAAGCTTGCTGGAAGTAAAGAATATGCTTCAGATGCTTATGATAGCCATGGAAAGAGAGATGCCTATCCAGGTCAGCTTATCTGATTTTGACATGCTGCAAAAAGAAGAAGCAGTGCAGATTGTATCACGAGAGCTGCTGAAAAAACGATTAGATGATGTTTTATGTCAACCGCGCACGGACGACAACCCTTTGGTTCACAAGGAACTATGGGCCAAAATGGAGCTCCTTAAGAATACGAAATACGCTTTTGAAAATCTGCAGCATCTGCATACAAAGACAAGCGTTTCAGAGTTGAAGAGAGCCGCCATGCAGGAAACGGATGAGGCTGCTTACGAATTGTTTGAAACCAAAGAAAACGTTCCGTATCTTCCAAAGTTCCTGGGAGAAGAGGAGAAGGTAACCGGAACCGTAAGAGGTAATGCGTACCATAAATTTATGGAACTGTTTCAATTTACTCTGTTATTGGAGCAACAGCCGGATATACACCTTATCGACAGTGAAATAGAACGAATGCTGGCCTCGGGAAAAATGTCAAAAGAGTATGCCGGGGCTCTGTGGAAGGAGAAGCTGGTTCGATTTTGCAAATCCCCTGTGGCACAGAGAATGGCAAAGGCAGAAGCAGAAAACAAACTTTACAGAGAACAACCTTTTGTGCTTGGCATTCCGGCATCACGACTGGATCCGAAGTTCCCGGCAGAAGAGACGGTGCTGATTCAGGGTATCATTGACGTGTTCTTCGAGGAAAACGGAGAATTCATTCTTCTGGACTACAAAACCGACAAAGTAGACAACGGGCAGCAGCTGATCGACCGTTATAAAACCCAGATGGATTATTACCTGGAAGCAATCACCGCAATGAAAGGAACAGTGGGCCAAAAAATCATATATTCCTTTGCACTGGGAGAGGAGATTATGTTATAATATGGCGAACGAACATTTTTGCGAAGCAAAAGAAGAGGCACCTTGGTGCTGGTTCGTGAGCTTAATTAACTGGTGTAGGAGGAAAGAGAACAAATGAAAAAATTTGGTATCAAAGAAGTTGTTGCAATCGGTATCGGAACAGCACTGTTTGTTGCATTGACACAGGTGCAGGTGCCTTTAGGATTCATTCCTAACACAGCATTACAGCCAAGAGCAGCTTTGCTTGCATTTTTTGCCGCTGTATTTGGACCGATCGTAGGTGGAGTAGTCGGTTTGCTTGGACATGCACTTGGTGATGCACTGTTCTACGGCAGCATTTGGTGGAGCTGGGTTATCCCGGAAGGCGTACTTGGTGTTATCGTTGGTTTGTTTGCTGCAAAAATGGCTATCAAAGATGGCGGCTTTGACAAGAAAGCAATCATCCTTTTCAACGTGCTTCAGGTAATCGGTAATGCAGTTGCATGGATTGTTGTTGCTCCTGTTCTCGACATTCTTGTGTATGCAGAGCCTGTAAACAAGGTATTTGTTCAGGGCTTCTTCGCATTCCTTGGCAATGTAATCATCACAGCTATCCTTGGAACATTGATTGCTGTTGGTTATTCCAAAATCGGTGCAAAATCTTCCAGCCTTTCCAAGGAAGACTAATCAACTTCTGCGTTTGACCTTCAAATAGAGAAGAATATGGCTGCCAGACCGGAACGGCAGGTTCTGGTCTGGCACTTTTATGCTACACAAGACCGGCAAGCACCATTATGTAACGCTCCGAAAGGATGCGAACTCTCATGTAACGCTCCGAAAGGATGCGCACTAAGGATGCGTACTCATGCGTAACGAAAATGTTGCTGACGCAACCGCACTCGGCGCGAGCATATCGACGTCAATAACGCCAAGGCGTTATTGCATAAACAGATGACTGGTAGGAGACAAAAATGGCAGAACCAATTATCCATTTTAAAGACTTTTCATTCAAGTACAGGGCGCAGGTAGAACCTACCCTGCACGATATCAATCTGGACATTTATCCCGGTGAGAAAATATTGATTGTAGGTCCTTCGGGATCTGGCAAATCCACACTGGCCCATTGCCTGAATGGGCTGGTGCCTTTTGCGTTTAAAGGAGACATCAAAGGAGAGTATTCCATAAAGGGACAGACGCCTTCCAAGCTTGGCATTTTCGGATTGTCCAAAATGGTTGGAACCGTTTTGCAGGATACGGATGGTCAATTTATTGGTTTGACTGTTGCGGAAGATATCGCCTTTGCTCTGGAGAATGATCGGGTAGAGCAGCAGGAAATGTTTGAAAAAGTAGATAAAGTGGCTGAACTGGTATCCGTGAAAGACTTGCTTGATCATGCACCCGGAGAATTGTCCGGTGGACAGAAACAGCGTGTGGCAATCGGCGGAGTGATGGTAGATGATGTGGATATCATGCTGTTTGATGAGCCTTTGGCAAACCTGGATCCTGCCACAGGAAAAACGGCCATCGAATTGATAGATGAGATCAAGAAATCTCAGAATGCCACGATCATTATTATCGAACATCGTCTGGAGGATGCATTGTATAAGGATGTGGATCGGATTCTCGTTATCAGCGAGGGGACGATTGCAGCAGATATGACGCCGGATGAATTGCTTTGCAGAGATGTACTTCAGAGCAAAGGCATCAGAGAACCGTTGTATCTGACTGCCCTGAAGCATGCCGGATGTGAGGTGAAGCCTGAATCCCATCCGCAGCATATAGAAACCATGGATGTGGAGCCCTACAAAGCAAAATTGTTGGAGTGGTTTTCTGAGGTGGAACTGCCACGGAAAAAGGTGGACACAGAACCTATTCTGGAGGTCCGTGAACTCGACTTTGCATATACTCCCGGAAAACAGATTTTGCAGAATATCAATTTCACTGTCAACAGAGGTGAAATGATCAGCATTGTTGGAAAAAACGGTGCCGGCAAATCCACACTATCCAATCTGATCTGCGGATTTATCAATCCTTCCAAGGGTGATATTTTCCTGAAGGGTTCTTCTATCGCACCATTGTCCGTAAAAGAGCGCGGTGAGAAGATCGGTCTGGTCATGCAGAATCCCAATCAAATGATTTCCAAAGCAATGATCTTTGAAGAGGTAGCGCTGGGACTTGCAGTACGGGGCGTTCCCGAAGAGGAGATCAAGGAGCGGGTAAATGAAACCTTGAAGATTTGTGGCCTATATCCATTCAGAAACTGGCCCATATCTGCACTAAGCTTTGGTCAGAAAAAGCGTGTAACCATAGCCTCCATTCTGGTTATGAATCCGGACATCATCATTTTGGATGAACCCACGGCAGGGCAGGATTACAGGCACTATACGGAGATCATGGAATTCTTAAAAGAAATCAATGAGAAATCAGGTATCACCATCATCATGATTACCCATGATATGCATCTGATGCTGGAGTATACAGACAGGGCAATTGTAATCGCTGACGGGGAACTGTTGACAGATGATACGCCGGCAAATGTTCTGACTGACGTGGCTGTTACAGAGAAAGCTTTCTTAAAGAAGACTTCCCTGTATGATCTTGCAGTTAAATGCGGCATTCAGAATCCCTCTGAACTGGTAGAACGCTTTATCTATTTTGAAAGACAGAATGGGGAGCGATTCGGACTGATGAGGGAGAATGACAAACAGGCTGAATCTATGGACAAGAACAACGAGCAGGCAAATAAAGCTGAAGCAAAAGATCAGTACAAGGAGGGTGAATAAGCATGTCAAGAGTACTTTCTTATGAAGAAAAAGATACATGGATTCATCGCCTCTGTGGTGTGACCAAATTGATCTTCTTTATGCTTTGGTCTGTTACCAGCATGCTCACCTACGACACAAGAATTCTGTTGTTTATGTTGGTATTTTGCCTGATCATCTTCAAGATGAGTAAGACCACCTGGAAGCAGGTAGGGACGGTATTTGGCTTTATTATGTTGTTTCTGTGTATCAACCTGATTGCGATTTTCTTGTTTTCTCCGGGACAGGGAACGAAAATCTATGGAACCGAGACACCTATCGTACATTTGTTTGGGAATCATACGTTAACAAAAGAGCAGTTATTTTACGAATTTAACATTATGCTCAAGTATCTGACGATTATTCCTTCCGTGTTTATGTTTCTGGTTGCCACCAATCCCAGTGAGTTTGCTGCTTCTCTTAGCAGGGTTGGTGTGAGTTACAATATCAGTTATGCAGTTGCCATTGCACTTCGCTACATTCCTGATGTACAGGACGATTTCAGAAAGATCAAAAATGCCCAGGAAGCAAGGGGGATTGAGATGTCTAAAAAGGCATCCTTTATGGATCGTATCAGGAATATGGCAGCAATCATTTTCCCGCTGGTTTTTTCCAGTATGGATCGCATTGATGTGGTCAGCAACGCCATGGAGTTACGCGGATTTGGCAAACATAAAAAGCGTACCTGGTATTCCGGTAAGCCCTTGAAGAAGAACGATTATCTGGTAATTGCATTTTCTGTGATTTTTTCTGTGATAGCATTAACCATTACCTTTATGGATGGCAGCAGATTTTA
>CALZKI010000087.1 GCA_945787995.1 uncultured Lachnospiraceae bacterium
GACCAAGTACTTTACCAAGACGACCAACAACACCCATCATATCAGGTGTAGCTACAACTACGTCAAAATCAAGCCAACCTTCGTTCTGAATCTTAGGGATCAGTTCATCACCGCCAACATAATCTGCACCGGCAGCTTCTGCTTCGTTCACTTTATCACCTTTAGCGAATACTAAAACCTTTACGGTTTTACCTGTACCGTGAGGCAATACAACAGCGCCACGGATCTGCTGTTCAGCATGACGTCCGTCACAACCTGTTCTGATATGAACTTCAACAGTTTCGTCAAATTTTGCAGTAGCTGTCTTTTTCACTACAGAAACTGCTTCGTCTGACTCGTAAAATGTAGCACGGTCTACTAATTTAGCAGCTTCAACATATTTCTTACCATGTTTCATTGTAATTTTTCCTCCTATGGTGGTATGGAGTTTCCCTCCTAACGACAGTCACCTGTCTCCCACGCTAAAATCAAATTATTAGTCTTCTACTGTGATACCCATACTTCTTGCAGTACCGGCAATCATGCTCATTGCAGCTTCTAAACTAGCAGCATTTAAGTCAGGCATTTTCATTTCTGCGATTTCCTGGATCTTTGCCTTGGAAATGGAAGCAACCTTTGTCTTGTTAGGAACACCTGAACCGGATTTGATGTTGCATGCTTTCTTTAATAATACAGCTGCAGGAGGAGTCTTAGTAATGAAACTGAAGCTTCTGTCTGCGTATACTGTGATAACAACAGGGATGATCAGATCACCTTTATCTGCTGTTCTTGCGTTGAACTGTTTTGTAAATTCAACGATGTTAACACCATGCTGTCCGAGAGCAGGACCAACCGGTGGTGCTGGTGTAGCTTTACCAGCAGGAATCTGTAACTTAATGTATCCTGTAACTTTCTTTGCCATAGTGGCACCTCCTAAAATAATGTGGTAAATGGCGCCTTGCCTGTTCGGAAGGCTTGGCTCCCACTCTATTTACACGTTACCGAAGCAACGAATAAATACAACTGTAACAAATTACAAAGATTTGATTTCAGCAAAGCTAATCTCAACCGGAGTTTCTCTGCCGAACAATTCTACATTGATGGTAGCAGTCTGTTTGCCCATATCCATCTTCTGTACAATACCGATGGTATCTTTCCAAGCGCCGTCGATTACTGCAACGGAATCACCTTCTTTGAAATCCACGGTAATGCTCTGTGTTCTGATACCAAGCGGTCTCATCTCAGCTTCCGTAAGCGGAACCGGTTTACTTCCGGGACCAACGAAGCCGGTAACACCTCTGGTGTTTCTAACCACATACCAGGTATCATCATTCATAACCATATTGATCAATACGTAACCGGGAAACATCTTCTTGGATACAGTCTTTCTGACACCATTTTTCATTTCCGTAACGTCCTGCATAGGAACACGTACTTCAAGAATCTGGTCTTCCAGATGTCTGTTCTCGATTGTCTTCTCAATATTGGCCTGAACTTTCTTTTCATACCCAGAATAGGTATGAACTACATACCAATTAGCCTCTGCCATATAAATAACCTCACTCTCAATCGTTGTCAATCTGTACCGGCACGTTTCCTGACTTCCTATAATGTTGTGATAAAGTTCACGCCATACTGGAAGATAACATCCAGTAAGGAAATCAGTACGCCACTGATAATAGATACAATGACTACTGCGATTGACTGTTTAATCAGGGTATCTTTATTAGGCCATGAAATTTTCTGAAACTCAGCTTTCACTCCATCCCAGAATTTAACAGGCTTAACTGTGTTATCTGTTTTTGAAGATTCTCCCATACGACCACCTCTTATTTTGTTTCTTTGTGCAATGTGTGTCTCTTACAGAATCTACAATATTTCTTTGTTTCCATTCTGTCAGGATGAGTCTTCTTCTCTTTCATTGTATTGTAGTTACGCTGTTTGCATTCTGTACATGCTAATGTGATTTTTGTACGCATTAATTGCCACCTCCACGTGCTATTCTAACTTTTTGCTCCAAGATTTAGAGCAAAAAAAAAAGACCTAAATCTTATCTCGCTCACTCAATATATCATAGGCATTTCTTCAAGTCAACTGATTTTATCACTATATTCCTCTTTTGCGCAAGGTTTTTGCAGGAATATTTAAGAAAAAAAGGAAAAAAAGGCAAGTTTACGGCACTTTTTTACGTTTCTTCCTATTGATATAGATTTTTGTAAGTGTTACAATACATGTATCTAAATAGGTTTTTATGCCCTCTTTGCCACATATTATACAAGGAAGCACGGATCGCTTCAAGTGGCAAGGAATCATTCAAGGAAGAAAGGAGGGGCTATCATGTCAAACATGTCTGCACTTAACAGTGTTCATAATTTCTATTTGACGACTTATGCGCCAAAGACAAATTCACCCTTTGACACGCATAAGAAAAGCGAATTGCGCAATGTCTACAATTCCATTGTGAAATTGAATAAGGAATCCCCTCTGTACATTCTTGACAGCAGTGCCACAACCAGAGAGTTTGCTGTGGGCATGAAAGAAAATGCCAGAGGCTTAAAGAACACCATTGCTTCTCTTGGCGGTATGGAGGAAGAAGATCTTTTAAATAAGAAGACTGCCTTTTCCAGTGATAAGTCCATTGCCACTGCCACCTTTGTAGGCGAGCTGTCCGAAGGAGAAGAAGCTCCTACTTTAGAGCTTTCTGTAGAGGCATTGGCAAAACCACAGGTCAACATGGGCCGTTTTCTTCCCGGAAGTGAACCCGTGGGGTTATTCCCGGATACCTATTCTTTCGATGTTCATATCAATGATCTGAATTACGAATTTCAGTTTAAAATTCGGGAAGGCGACACCAATCTGGATGTGCAGGAACGTCTGGCAAGACTGATCAACAATGCAAACATTGGATTGAATGCTTCTGTACAGTCCAGCGAAACAGACAGCGACAGTGCGTATCTTCGTATTGCCTCCGATGCCACCGGGTTAAAGGACGGATCTTCTACCCAGTTCCTTTTATCTGAAGATCATTCCAGCAAGGCTTCCGGTGCAATTGGCTATCTGGGCATAGATTACATGACACAGGGGGCTTCCAACGCCCGTTTCACAGTAAACGGAGAAGCAGTTTCCACCGCCTCCAACAACTTTACGATCGGGAAAATGTACGAAGTCACATTACAGGGTACCGGTGCCGAAGGAACTTCTACTAAAATCGGACTAAAAACCGATGTGGAATCCTTACAGGAAAATCTGAACACTCTGGTGCGAGGCTATAACGATTTTCTACGGGTTGCCTCTGAATATACAGTCAGCCATCCCGGCAGTAATCGTCTGGTGGGAGAGATGAGTTCTCTCACAAGGCATTACGCAGAAGGTCTTACCGGCTCAGGCATCAGCATCAATCTGGACGGATCCCTGGAACTGAATCCGGAAGCATTTCGAAGTTCTGTAGCAGAAGGCGATGCCTCCAGAAATCTGTCCGCAGTCAAAGACTTTACACAAAGCCTGTTACGCAAAACGGATCAGGTTTCCCTGAACCCTATGGAATATGCGAGAAAAACCATTGTGGCTTACAAGAATCCGGGTAAGAATTTTGCTTCCCCCTATATCACCAGTGCCTACAGCGGCATGTTATTCAATAGTTACTGTTAAAAAACCAGTCTCCTGTGCAACGCACAAAAGACTGGTTTTATTTATCTTGTCTTCAGCAAACGGCAAAATCTTATTGCATCATTTCATTATCCCAACTCTGCAAGTCTCTTCACTGCAGGTTCATAATCGCCACACTTCTTATAATATGATTTTGCCTTTTCTCTATCCCCCATTTTTTCAGATATGATTCCGATATTGTAAAAAGCCCTATAACTGTTTACTCCTTTTCTGGAATAAGCCCCGATGGTAGTAGCCTTCTCAAATTCTTTGATAGCCTTCTCCCACATGGAATTCATCATGTATATCATACCGATCAAATAAACAAAATCCGCACGATCGGCATAAGATGCATACTTATCGATCAAAGTCAGGCTCTTCTCATTTTCTTCCAACTCCAGCAGGCAATATCCATACGTTTCCATCATGCTCTGTACATATGCGGAATGCGGGTCAACATCCATGGCCAACCCAAGTTCATAGTAGTGAGCCGCCTTTTCAATATCATTTAGCGAAATGTAATTCTGCCCCAATTGAAAATAAATATAAGGCGAAGGTCCTTTGTTCGCCAAATCATGCAACAGCATCTCCAGATTTCTGGTGGCTCTTGTTCTGGCTTCCGATTCTGCCACATATCCTTCATGATAAAGCGTTAACGGAATTTCGTATGTGACCGGATCGCTGCCATCCAGCAGTTTTACCTGTTCATGTATCACCCCTTCGTAGTGGCAATACTTTCTATTAAAGAGGCGTCCGATACGTTCAGACATAACCGACTTAACGCCCTGAATAGAATATGGATTATTTCTGGTGATAAGCCCCACCCCATTGGGATGATCTTCCATAAAATACTCGATTTCCATCAGGTTGATGTTCTCCAGGTACTCATCACAGTCTACGATCAGAACCCAATCATTGGACGCTTTATTGATTGAAAAGTTTCTGGCTGCGCTGAAATCGTCACACCAATCGAAATGGTATACCTTGTCAGTGTACTGTGAGGCCTGTTCCACCGTTCTGTCTACAGAGCCGGTATCAGCCACAACAATCTCAAATTTACATGGTCTGAGTCTTTTTAAGCACTCAGAAATGTGATTATCTTCATTTTTTGCAATCACGCACACGGAAATAGGTGTCATGATACATACCCCTTATCTTTACATTAGATTTCATAACAAATCTCTTTCCCCCAAAGATTATTGTATGCGTTCAAACAGGTACTGTAATACATCCGGTGTGAATTTTTTCGCCGAAATGCCAACAAACGAGGTTCCATCCTCCTTCTTCTCCACGCGGTTCACGGTAGCATACATGATCAGGGTTTCCGCTACAATAATAATATCCTGGTGCAGTAACTCCGGTGCATCGGCCGGCACACGTACCCCCATTCCCAAAGGGCTGACATTCTCCACTTCTGCCTGAAAAGACTGTTGTGTATCACACACAACGATCACGCTGTTGGCATGATAATCGACACGATTGATCTCTCTTTTTTCTTCCATAATGAAATACCTTTCTTCCATAAAGGACCCAAAATACATAACCGAAGTAATTATATGCTTCATACACCGGCATATATTCCTGTTAACGTTTCACTTAAGATAAGTATACAATATATTTTCTTTTCCTGCAGTAAATAAAAAAATCCCTCAGAAAAAAAATACTAGTTCAAAGCAGAAGTTTCCTTCAATACCATGGTTACTTCACCAAATTCAATACCGCCCAGACCAAACTGCATGATTATGCGGTTAGATAGTACCGCTTCCGCTACCACCACTGTTTCAATTGTGGTCCATGCGCCTTCTGTTCCATTCACGGTAATTGTCTCTACATACTGCATACCGTTATAAATGGCTACAGGCATCTGTGCCAACTTATTGGAAGCAGAACGCACCTGCATCACCATGCGGTAAAATCCTTTCTCCTTTGTGGACAAATTAAGAGCCACACGATCCCCTTTATTGGTGGGCATATCTGCAAGAGAAAATCCGGTACCATCCGTGTATTCTATAGAGCGCTCATAAACAATAGGGGTCACGGCACCTTCTTTTAACCCTTTGGTTTCCCACACTTCTTCCTGTCCTGTAACAAGTCGTTTCATAGCAGGCATCTGCAGGAGCACGCGGCATATATTGGCCGCATTTCTCACAAGCTGTGCCCTTGTAATGCGCCCCTCAGCCAATGCCTCCGCCGCATTGTCTCCACCACTGTTGGAGGCCGCGTCGGATACCACCATATAGATATCATTCTGAGCAGCAATCATGGGAGCCGTATTCTCTCTGCTGTCAGGACCGCCTTCCTCATTCAGGGTTGTCCACCAATCCGTCATAACAAGGCCATCATATCCCCATTCTTTTCGAAGGATTGTGGTCAACAGATCATAGTTACCGCCTGTCCAGATACCATTTACGGGTCCGTACGTAGACATAATAGAGTAACAGCAGCCATCTTCTACAGCCATACGGTATGGTTTCAGGTAGATTTCTCTTGCTGCTCTCTCAGAAACCACCGAATCTGCCTTATGGCGTTTGTTCTCCTGGTTATTGCAGGCAAAATGCTTTACAGTTCCCGTCACGCCTTCCTTACCCATTCCACGAAGCTGAGCAATTGCCATACGTCCGGTCAGCAAAGGATCCTCCGAGAAATATTCGAAGTTTCTGCCATTTAAAGGATTCCTGTGAATATTGATGCCGGGTCCCAGCAACGTATCCACCTTATTTCTGCGTAAATCTTTTCCCTCCATAACATACAGTTCTTCTGTCAGTTCTGTGTTAAAGGAGCAGGCAAGCAGTGTGCCGCTTGGCATACTGAACGCATACGTTCCACAGTCCATGCGAATACCGGATGGACCATCCGCACAGCAGCCCACAGGAATACCGAATTTCTTCAAGGACTCTGTCACCCCACCAAAAGCTGCTGCCGTGCCCGGGGTAACCTTAGGCGAACACATTCCCTCACCACGGGACATGCAAATCAGGTCCTCGTCAGAAAGCTGTGCCAAAAATATCTCCATAGATACTTTGCCATTCTGCACATCCTTCAGTTGATAGCCCTTATCACCGGTGTATGGCAGGCAGGTTGGCATTTCTTCTTTGATGCGTTCCTGTAAACTGTATTTACGAAGCGGCACCGGTTCCATAGCACAGACCACTTCTCCCTTTTCATTGTAGCCACAATGCATACGTTCAAAGCCTTTTACAGGAGCAAGCGCCTGTTCCAGTTTACGCACACATACTGTTTCATCCTGATATCTTGTGCCAACCATCTGGCCATTTCTTACATCAGTACCCACAAAGAAGTGATACTCCCCCTCTTCCAAAACATAGCAGTGAGGGAACCCTGTACACCCGCTGTCATCATAAGACATCATGTCCTCTTCATAGCAGGACAGCATAATCATCTGGGATTCACCGGGCTGCAATTCTTTTGTTTTGGCAAAGTCAACCAACACTCTGGAAGGTTGTCCCAATTTACCCTGGGGTTTTTCCACGTACAGTTGAACAACTTCCTTGCCGGCTCTGTCTCCTGTATTGGTTACAATAACGCCACAATCGATACAGTCTTCTCCGTCCATATAAACATCCCGTTCTACAGAGAATGTGGTATAAGAAAGGCCATATCCGAAGGGATACATCACCTTATCTTTTGCCAACGTTTCAAAATAACGATATCCCACATAGATATCTTCTGCATAGAAGTTCTCCACTTCATCGCCAAAATACTTTGTGGAAGGATAATCTTCAATCTCATAGGCAATGGTATCACTCATTTTACCGGAGGGATTCTTACGACCCACCAAAAGGTCTACAACGCCGTTACCGCCTTCCATGCCCCCCTGCCATGTGTACATGACAGCACCGGGATTGTACTTCTCCACCCATTTCATATCCATAACATTGCCAACATTCAGCACTACCGCTACTCTTTCAAATGCTCCGCATACCTTTTCAAGTAGCTGTTCCTCTCCCTCTGTGAGAAGATAGCTTCCCGGTTCATTATGGCTGTCCTGGTCTTCACCGGCACTACGCCCAAGAATCACAAGCGCCGCATCATTTCTTCCGGCCGCCTCTTTGACAAAAGAATCCTCCACAGGCATCTCCACCTGGGACCTGGGTTCATTTGCCCAACCCAC
>CALZKI010000088.1 GCA_945787995.1 uncultured Lachnospiraceae bacterium
TGGTTAAAAGACCAGTCGGTTAACAATATATCCCTTGTGGGAACCTCTGTATGGAGATATTTTGGACAGAATATGGTGCTGTTTATCGGTGCGATCATGTCGGTCGATTCGGAGTTGTATGAAGCAGCGATGTTAGATGGTGCCAGCAAATTTCAGCAGTTTATCTACATTATCATGCCAAGTATCAAGACCATTATCACATTAAATGTGATTCTTTCTATTACCGGTTCCTTAAGCGCTTTTGAACCTCCATATGTTATTACAAGTGGTGCTAACGGTACAGGAACATACTTTGTTGTTATGCATGAAATTGCGCATACACAGCAGAAGGTCGGCTTGGCTTCTGCCATGGCAATTGTCCTGTTGATGATTATTTTTGTGGCTACCATTTTGCAGAAGGTTTTCTTCAAATATGTGTTTAAGAGTGCGGAAGACGAAGATAAGAATGCATCAGCAAAACGTGAAAGAAAGCTGGCAAGATACGCAGCAAAGAAAGGAGCAAGATAATGAATATACTACAGAAAACAACAAAATATGTATTTATCGCTCTGAAATATCTGTCTCTTGTATTCTTTTCCTTTGTAGCAGTGCTTCCAATTGTATCCTGTGTAATTACAGCGTTTAAGACAGAAACAGAATACCAGCAGACCAATGTAATGACAATGCCTCAAAGCTGGCTCAATTTTGACAACTTTATCCAGGCATTTCAGAAGGCAAATATGGGCAGGGCATTTATCAACTCAACCATTATTTTGATCTGTGTACTGTTTGTATCCACTATTGTGGGAACTCAGCTGGCATACGTGCTGGATCGCTTTGCATTTCCGGGTAATACATTAATCAGAAATTTATTCCTTTTTGCATCTTTATTGCCGGGTGTAGCAATGCAGATTTCTATCTACAGAATTATGAATGATTTAAACTTCATTAACAGCTTATGGGGTTACATCATAATGATGTGTGGAACGGATGTTATTTCCATATATATTTACATACAGTTTTTCGAAAACATTGATAAATCGCTGGACGAATCCGGCATTGTGGATGGCGCATCATATTTTACCATTTTCTATAAGATCCTTTTGCCATTATTAAAACCTGCTATTGTTACATCCTGTATTTTAAAGGGTGTAGGAACCTATAATGAATACTATTCTGCTAACCTGTATCTGCAGGATAAGAAAAAACTTTCTACAGTGGCAACATCACTTTATGTTTTCGTTGGCCCATTGGGCAGCAAATACAACCTTATTTGTGCAGGCGTTATCATTTCTCTTTTGCCTGCGCTGCTTGTATTTATCACCTGTCAGAAGCAGATCTACAGCGGACTGACAGCCGGAGCGGTAAAGGGATAATTGTCATATAGAACGATAGAATATAAAAAAAGGGAGTAAACAAACAATCAAGAGGCGAGAGAACATGGAACAACTTAAGCAGATGAAGCTGGAAATGAAAGAACACCTGGAGCAGGTGATCATTCCTTTTTGGAAAAGCTTACGGGATGATGAATTCGGCGGTTACTACGGCTTTGTAGACCAGGATCTGAAGGTAGATAAAACGTATGTAAAAGGATGTATCCTGAATAGCCGGATTACCTGGTTTTTTTCCAATGCATATAAAGTTCTTGGAGATGCAAGTCTTTTGGAGGAAGCCAAACATGGTTATGAATTTCTAAGGGATCATTGTATCGATAAGGAAAATGGTGGCGTTTACTGGACCATGACTTATGATGGTAAACCGGATGACACCATGAAACATACCTATAATCAGGCCTTTGCCATCTATGCACTTTCTTCTTATTACGGTGCGTCAGGAGATGAGGAAGCTCTGGAATTGGCGAAGGGGTTGTTTGATGTAATAGAGACCAAGTGTAAAGACGAAGTCGGATACATGGAGGCTTTCAACCGGGTATTTGAAGTAATCAGAAATGATGCAACCTCTGAAAACGGTATTATTGCGGATAAAACCATGAATACCCTGCTTCATGTATTCGAGGCATATACAGAACTTTACAGGGTGTCCGGCTGGGAGCCTGCCAAAGAGCGGCTCCATTGGATATTGGATGAGTTTGCTGATCGCGTATATAATCCCAAGCTTCACAGACAGGAAGTCTTTTTTGACGCAAAGATGAATACATTGATTGATCTGCATTCCTATGGTCATGATATTGAAACTGCATGGTTGATTGACAGATGTCTGGATGTGCTTCAGGATTCTGCTTACACGGACAAAATTACACCTATTACCAGGGATCTGACGAACCAGATTTACCAAGTGGCATTTGACGGTCATTCGCTGGCCAACGAATGCGAAAAAGGTGTGGTAGATCAGACCAGAATCTGGTGGGTGCAGGCAGAAACGGTTGTGGGCTTTGTCAACGGATATCAGCACACGCCGGAAAGAGAAGAGTATCTGGAAGGTGCATACCACACCTGGCAGTTTATCAAGGAATATCTGGTAGATAAACGACCCGGATCCGAGTGGTTTCCTGAGGTTACTTCGGAAGGAAAAAATGCTTCTGACAAACCTATGGTAGAACCATGGAAATGTCCTTATCATAATGGAAGAATGTGTTTGGAAATGTTGCAGAGATAAATATAGTTACTTTTTCGCATCGGTACGCAAGCGGATGGAAAAGGGAGAAGAATAATACCTGAGACGGAGAGAATTGTGACATGTTAATGCAAAGATTAAGCGGCGCATATATGCCGATGGAACAGGATGCAGCAAAAAGAGAATGGCAGCTTTTGCCGTCAGCTTCCGGTGTGAACTGGAAAATGCATCAAGTAGGAAGCAATGAAATGATTCCTGCGGTAGTACCCGGAACAGTATATACCGATATGCTTCGGGAAGGAAAGATGGAAGACCCTTTCTGGAAGGACAATGAAGACAAAGCCCTTGCCATGATGGATGAAGATTATGAGTACATTTGCACCTTTGGCTGTGAGGAAGAGCTGCTGGCAAAGGAAGCGGTGATTCTGCAGTTTCAGGGACTGGATACTCTGGCAGACGTGACCTTAAACGGAGTTTTGCTTGGTTCTACAGATAATATGCACAGAACCTGGGAGTTTTCCGTCAAGCAGTATTTGAATAAAGAAGAAAATGAACTGAAGGTTTATTTCCATTCCCCCACACAGTTCATCAAAGAGGCGTACGCTAAGGCTCCCACAAATGGTACAGAGGATGCTATGCCGGGCTTTGTACATATCAGAAAAGCCCATTGTATGTTTGGCTGGGACTGGGGTGCACACTTGCCTGATGCAGGCATTTTCAGACCGGTGGTACTGCTTGGTGTGGATGTGGCAAGAATCGATAATGTGCAGGTGCTGCAGTATCATGAAGCCGGAAAAGTAACCTTGGATGTGCAGACGGAGGTGGATTTCCTGCCTGCTCAGATGAAGGTTTCCGGACTGGAAGTAGCCGTTACTGTAACAGATCCAAAAGGGGATGTACGCAGCTACACGGCAGAAGAGGTACATGGCATCGAAATAGATCGTCCCATGCTCTGGTGGCCAAACGGATATGGGGAACAGAACCTGTATGCTGTCAAAGTAGAACTGAAAAAGAACGGTGTAGTGCTGGATACTTGGGAAAATCGTGTGGGCCTTCGCACCATGACGATGAATCGTACCAAGGATCAATGGGGTGAATGCTTCTGCACAAGAGTGAACGGTGTAGATATTTTTGCTATGGGTGCAGATTACATTCCTGAGGATCATCTTCTTGGCCGTGTGAATCCGTTCACCACAAGAACCTTATTGGAAAAGGCTGTATTTGCCAACTTCAATTCCATTCGTGTATGGGGTGGCGGATACTATCCTGACGATTGGTTCTTTGATCTCTGTGATGAGATGGGACTGGTTGTGTGGGAAGACTTTATGTTTGCCTGTGCTGTATATGACCTGACACCTGCATTTGAGGCAACCATCACACAGGAATTTATTGATAATTTGAAACGTATCCGTCATCATGCGTCTCTTGGATTGATGTGCGGTAACAATGAGATGGAGAAATTCGTCAGTGTTCGTACCTGGGTGAGCAAGGATGCGGAGGTTCGCGACTACATTATCATGTATGAGAGAATCCTGCCTGCCATTATGAAGCAATATGCACCACAGGTGTATTACTGGCCGGCAAGCCCTTCTTCGGGGGGCAGCTTTGATGACCCGGATGATCCGAATCGCGGTGATCAGCATTACTGGGATGTGTGGCATGGCAACAAGCCGTTCTCGGAGTATCGTAAGTTCTTCTTCCGCTATGCTTCTGAATTTGGATTCCAATCCTTCCCCAGTAAAAAAACGGTGGAAATGTTTACCGATGATCCGGCTGATATGAATATTTTCTCTTACATCTTTGAACGCCATCAGAGAAATGGTGCTGCAAACGGTAAGATTATGAATTATATGCAGCAGACTTACAAATATCCTTCGGAGTTTGAAACGGTTATCTATGCATCCCAGCTGTTGCAGGCGGATGCTATACGATATGGTGTAGAGCATTTTAGAAGAAATCGAAATGACAATCGTTGTATGGGTGCCGTGTATTGGCAGTTCAATGACTGCTGGCCTGTAGCTTCCTGGTCCAGCGTGGATTATGCCCAGAGAATGAAAGCACTGCATTATGCTGCCAGAAGATTTTTCGCTCCGCTGATGATTTCCTGTGAAGAGGAAGGTATGATAAACAGTGAACAACAGCTGAATCAGCTGCCCTTTTCTTTCCCCAAATCCATTACACTTTGTGTGTCCAACGAAACTATGCGGGAAGAGAAACTGGTTGTGAAATGGCAGTTGCGTGATGCTTTGGCAAAAGTATTGCGTTCTGAAGAATGCAGCGTAACTGTACCTGCACTTACCAGTTTATGGCTGGATAAGGTGGAACTGCCGGAAGTAGACATTTATGGAGAGTATGTAAGTTATCAGTTAGTGAAAGCGACTTCCGATTCCAAGGAAGAAGTTGTTTCGGAAGGTACTGTTATTTTCTCCTTCCCGAAATATTTCCGCTATGTGGATCCACAGCTTAGTGTATCTGTAGATGGCAGCAGAATCAAAGTGAAGGCTTCTTCTTATGCAAAGAGTGTAGAGATCTTAAATGAGAACGAAGATCTGATCCTTTCGGATAACTACTTTGATCTGAATGCAGATGAGAAGATTGTGGAAGTGATCAGTGGGGATATCTCCAACCTGAGAGTCAGAAGCGTATATGATATTCATTGATGTAACTATTCTGAATAGTTACCGGTATACGATATTCGCGTATCGGATATAGATTTCACAGCATAAGAAAGTGAGGATACTATGCAGATAGCAGTAGATAAGAAAGCCTCTAAGAAGACACAGGAACTCCTGAATTATCTGAATCAGGTTGCCGGAAAGAAAATGATCACCGGGCAGCATACCCAGACCAATCCTATGGAGGAAATCACATATATAGAAGAATTGACGGGAAAGAAACCCAAATTGTTTGGCTTTGAGCTTCTGGCATACTCGCCTAATATCAATTACGAAGATGCTTCCGAACCTTGCCTGACAGAAGTGTATGAGAACAGAAATACTCTGGATACTGCATTAAAGCTTGCCAAGGAGAATCCTGAGGTGATTCTGACCTTTTCCTTTCATTGGTTTTCACCTATAGGCGGTAGGGATAAAGCATTTTACACAGAACATACGGATTTTGATCCGGAAAAAGTGCTGCAGGAGGGAACTCCTGAACGGACTGCTTTTTATCATGACATGGATGTGATTGCTAAGGAGTTGAAACGCTTCGAAGAAGCAGATATACCGATCCTTTGGAGACCTTTTCATGAATCCGATGGTACCTGGTTCTGGTGGGGGTCCAAAGGCCCTGCGGTGGCAGCAGAGTTGTACAAGCTGATGTATGATTATTATGTGAATGAAATAGGTATCCATAATCTGTTGTGGGTTTGGAACTGTCGTCTTACAGAAGGCTATCCCGGTGATGCGTATGTGGATGTGATATCGGTTGATATCTACTTGGAGAAATTCTTTGAAACAGATTATGCTTCAGATTACAGAGCATTGATGGAGAATACAACCTCAAATAAGGTAGCTGCACTGGCTGAAGTGGGATATCTGCCTGACCTTGAGATGTTGGCAGAGAGCAATATTCCCTGGGCATATTTTATGAACTGGTCAAAAGAATGGATTATTGGCGAAGAACATAACCCTGTCAGCCATGTGAAAAAAGTATATGCAAGCGAATATGCAATCACCTTATAAAGTTGATGATATTTTGAGGAAGTTTTTGGTGATATTTTTCCTGTATCTATTTACTTTTTGCTTTTTTGCCGACATAATAGATGTACACAAGAAGACACGGAAGTCGAATTTGATAGGATTGGCCGAGGCCGAGACAGTCAAATAATGTGCAATATGGAATAGCAACCATTTGCCAAAAGCAAGGAGGTGCGTGTATGGCAAATTCAATGTTTAGTTCTAATGTAACGGGTACAAATAACGCATTGTCTCATTTTATCAGTCAGAGTCTTGGTGCTTCCAACCAGAACTCTCTGAGTGGGTTGACAAGCGTTTTGAGTGATTATTCTTCCATTAAAAGTGGTAGTTATGGAAAACTTCTTAAAGCATATTATGCAAAAGACACCAATAAAGTAAGTGCTGCCACAAAGACTAACCAGACAGAAAAGAATGATAAGGCAGAAAAGAATGAGAAGAATTCCGTAAAGGATGTTCTTCAGAGCACGGTATCGACTGCAAAGAAAGCCGATAAGGCAAGTGCGGAAGCGGCAACCAAATTGGTGGATGCCACCACCGCATTGGATAAACTTTCTTACAAGGAAGACAATCGGGATAAAATCGCAGAAGCAATCAGCAGTTTTGTAAAGGAATATAATGATACCTTACAGGCAGCTTCCAAAAGCGATTTGGTGAATGTGGTACAGAATGCAGAATGGATGGCAGGCGGTAGCAAAAGTAATGAGAAGCTTCTGGCATCCGTGGGTGTGACTATCAATGAGGACAATACCTTGTCCTTTGATAAAGACATTTTTGCAAAGGCCAGCCTGACTACTGCAAAAAGCGTGTTTGATGGCAACACTTCCTTCGCTCATCAGGTTGCAAACAGGGCGTCTAAGATTTATGCGGAAGCGGCATCAGCAGGTACGGCAACTGCCACCTATTCCCAGAAGGCAGATTACACCAATGTGACCACAGGTAATATGCTGGACAGCCTGATGTAGTGCATAATGAGTAGATTATAAACGTGTAATTCAAATAGGGGACTGCTTCGGTGAGGCGGTCTCTTCTTTTTTGCCTTTTTCGGAACCTGGGAGAAAAACGTGGAATATCACGATCATAATTCTTGTGCGATATATTTACTGGAAAAAGAAAAACTATAATGTTATAGTTTACCATATATGATATATGAGGCAGAAGAAGAAAACACTTGAACCATAAGGAACATTCTGCAAGATAAAAAACGGAGAAAGGGGCGTATGATTGCCGGAGGATAACTTCTAATCAATCATACAGGGAAACAATAGCAATATTATGAGTACAAAAATGATATTTGACTGGGAAGAATATGCGAAGATAGCCCGTGAGGCAATTGCAGAAGGCTGCGTTCTTCTGAAGAATGATGGTCCTGTTTTACCTTTTGCAAAGGGACAGAAGGTGGCTGTATTCGGTCGAATCCAGATGCATTACTATAAGAGTGGTACGGGTTCGGGCGGAATGGTAAACGCACCTTATGTTGTCAGTATTCTGGATGCTTTGAAGGAAGC
>CALZKI010000089.1 GCA_945787995.1 uncultured Lachnospiraceae bacterium
GACACCCGTAAGGGATGCATGGTGATATCTTTGATGACAAACTTTTCATCAGCATTGATCGGAACTAATAGTGATTCGTCCATATCCCCCTGCACACATTTGGAATTCATAATACCATTCAATGTGCCCGGGGTGCTATAGATAGGGATCCCGTAATTTTTGGCAAGCACCTTCAGTCCGGCAATATGGTCTGAATGCTCATGGGTGATAAAGATTCCATCCAGATCGGACAGGTCAATATCCAGTTGGTTGACGCCTTCCCTGATTCTCTTACAGCTGATGCCCGCATCCACCAGAATGTGTGTGGTTTCCGTTCCCACATAGATACAATTGCCACTGCTTCCACTGGCAATGCTACAAACACGCATAGTTATTTCTCCTGCCAGTAGATCTGGATTTTATCCCCCTCATGGAGAGGTTCCAGATACTGGGCCTGTCTTCCGTTAAGTAAAGTAACAACAGCTCTTCCCTGAGAGCGTTTCAAGTCAAAATTAATATAATCAAATACATCTACAAAGACGTATTCCGATTTGCCGTTCATGGTAATCACTTCACTGTTAACCACCACATGAATGGGATAAGGAAGCTTTGGTCTTTCGGGACTCTTGCTTTCCTCTTCCTCTGATTCTTGTTTTATAGAACCGTCATTTCCAGAGTTTGCAAAGGTCTGGTCATTCATACCTTCGCCGGCCCCCTCCAACCCAGGTTCCGCCTCCGGTAACGCATCGTAGGTATCCGCTGATGCAGCAGCATTTTCATCCCACTCCACAGTAAAATTCTCATAAACCGGGGTGTCGGAATTTGCCTTATAGTGATTCACATAGAACTGGGTGGTTGGTGGTAATTCCACATCCATGAACTGCAACAGTTGTTCCACAGAATAATAGTTTACAAATTCTATCTGGTCATTCTGCTTGATTTCATAATAGGCAGACTCCAGCTTTCCATTTACCATCACAAATTTCGGAACGGAAATCTTCTGTCCCTGCACCACAAATTCCATGGTGGATCCATACTCCGGCAGAGAACTGATCTCCCTTTTTGCATCTTCTCCTTTTGTGGAAGGGATCACAACGATCTGGTCATTTCCTTTGATTTTGGAATGGATATCAGCCACTTTTCCGTTGATATATATCTTGGCAGACTCACCCTGTGTTCCTCTGGACTGCCTTGCCGATCCGTTCACAGTATACTGAAGTGCCTCACCCCGTTTTGGGAACAGATCACGGTTATCAAACTGTGCCTGCATAGCGGCATCGATTACAGCCAGATTGCTGTTATCGTATAGCTTCACACGCTTCTCATTAAAGGTTACATAGATAAAGTTATTATTCTGTTCATAAAAGCTTAAGCAGATACCGATGGGTGTTACCAGCAGCGAGTTGATCTCCAGATCGGTCTTCACAAACTCAATCGACTGCATGACCTGTTCGCCTCTGACAGCAACACGCTCTTTTGCTATGCCCAGATATTCTGCCAGCTTCTCTGTATAGCCGGCCAGCTTTCCGCCACCACCTACCACAAATACGGCACTGACAGGTTTGTCTCCGTTTAATTCCTTGATCTTGTCTGCAACATACTTGGCCATCTGATTCAAAGCCGGTTCCGCCACAGCAAGGACTTCTTCTCTGCTGATGGTTTGGGGAAGTCCCATGATATCGGTGTAGGTAACCATTTCCTCTGTTTCCACTGCCCGCTTGATTTTCTCTGCCGAAGTAAAATCCACCAGACAATGTCTGGCAATGGCCTCAGTCAAAGAATCTCCCGCCATGGGGATCATACCAAAGGCAGTAATGGCACCATCCTTGGTAATGGAGATATCAGAAGTTCCTGCACCCACATCCACCAGTGCGATGTTTAACATTCGGTACATTTCAGGGATAGCCACACCGATAGCGGCTATAGGCTCCAGGGTCATATTGACAACCTGTAACCCCGACATTTCCACGGCTTTGTATAATCCATCCACTACATCATCCGGCAGGAATGTGGCGATCAGATCCGCACCGATTGCCCGGGCTTTATGTCCCACCAGATTTCCCATGGGATAATCGTTCATATAGTATCGAACCACAGAATATCCAACGCAGTAGAACTGTAATGCTTCTGCCTTATTTTCCTGCTGGAAGGATTCATAGGCAAGCTCCACACCTTTGGTGCTGAGTGCATAAACATCCTCTTCCGACACTTCCCGCTCTGCGTCCATCTCTTCATCCACACGAACCGTGATGGTCTTCAGCACACGACCGGCTGCAGCAATGGAAACATCCTTCAGGGGCTGTCCCAGCTCATCTTCCAGAGCTTCCTTCACCTGTCGGATGGTACCTGCCACCTTGCCGATATCATGAATCTGACCGTCTAACATGGCACGGGTCTCATGTTCCCTGGCTTTTTGCGCCACTACATAAAAACGGTCCTTTGTCTGATACCCCACCGTTCCCACTATGCTTCGTGTTCCAATATCTAAACCAAATACCAATTGTTCCGGATAACTTGTCATGAACCCTATCCCCTTAAGATCTGATCAATCTGTTTATATGTCTGCTCCGGCGATCCACTGTTATCGATCACCTGTTTGCAATGGGCACGAAATGCCTCTTCCGATAACTGACTGCTCATGATGCCGTCAATCTTTTCGTCAGAATACCCTCTGGTTTCCTTCAATCTGGCTCTTCTAACCTTCTGATCTGCAAAAATATACCAGATTTCGTCCAAACGTTTATCATACCCACATTCAATCAGCAGTGCAGCTTCCACAAAAAAGAAATCCAATTCTCCTTTTTCCTTTTCCAGCCTTATCTGCTCCATTATATAGGCTTCCACTGCCGGATGGATCAGTGTATTCACCTTTTTCAGCAGTGCTTCGTCAGAAAAAATGATTTCTGCCATTTTTCTCTTATCAATGGTGCCGTCAGAACACAGCACGTCTTTCCCCAACAGTTCCACCAGTCTGCTGTAGCATGCCTGTCCCGGCTCCTTCACAATATGAGCCACCCGGTCTGCCAACAGAACACGACAGTTATAGTGTTTCTCCAGGTACTCCAAAATCAACGATTTCCCGGCACCAACACCACCGGTGATACCTATCGTTTTCATAATCTTTATCCTCAAAATCGTATTTTTCGTACTCCTGCTTACTTGGCCTCGTACCAGTCTGCACCGGTGTGCAGATCAATTTCCAGGCGAACTGCCAGATCCGCAGCATGCACCATTTCATCCCGTATTATGGTTTCCACCTGTTCCACCTCATCAGGTGCCGTCTCTACCACAATTTCATCATGAACCTGCAGAATCAGGCGGGATTTCAGTTGTTCTCTTTCCAGTCTATCATCCACCCGTATCATGGCGATTTTCATGATATCTGCTGCGCTTCCCTGAATGGGAGAATTCATGGCCACACGTTCCCCAAAGGAGCGCTGCATGAAGTTACTGCTTGCCAGCTCCGGAATCGGTCTGCGCCTTCCAAACATGGTTGTGGCATATCCCTGCTCCTTGGCATCCTTTACCGTATGATCCAGAAATTTCTTGATATCCGGATAAGTTTCAAAATACTGTTCAATATACTCTGCAGCTTCTTTTCTGGAAACATCCAGATCCTGGCTTAAGCCAAAGGAACTGATGCCGTAGACGATACCGAAATTAACCGCTTTTGCATTCCTTCTCTGCAAGGGGGTTACCTCCTCAAAAGGTACATGGAACACCTTGGAAGCAGTAATGCGATGAATATCCTGATCCATACGATAGGCTTCGATCAACTGTTTGTCGTCTGCCATATGGGCTAAAATACGCAGTTCAATCTGGGAATAATCCGCATCCGTGAGCACATAGCCTTCCTTTGGAATGAAGACCTTTCGAATCCGCCGTCCCATTTCCGTACGCATGGGAATGTTCTGCAGATTCGGATCTGTACTGCTCAGTCTTCCGGTAGCGGTTACTGTCTGCTGGAAGGTGGAATGAATTCTGTCATCTTCCCCGATAAACGCTGAAAGGCCATCCGCATAGGTGGATTTCAACTTGGCATACCCTCGATATTCCAAAATATGCGCCACCAGAGGATAATCCGGTGCCAGTTTTTCCAACACCTCGGCAGCGGTAGAATACCCTGTTTTGGTTTTCTTACCGCCGGGAAGTCCCTGTTTTTCAAAAAGGATTTCCCCCAGTTGTTTGGGAGAATTGATATTAAACTGTTCCCCTGCCTCTTGGTATATGGTTGCCTCCAATTGGGAAATCTTCTGTCCCAGTTCCTCTCCATACTCTTTCAGAGCCCGGGGGTTCACACGAACACCTTCCCGTTGCATTTTATACAACACTTTTGTGAGAGGCATCTCTATCTCCCGCATCAGAGTCAGCATGCCCTGCTTCTCTAATTCCTTCTCTATCGGTGTTGCCGCCATTCTTGCCACGCCGGCACAATCCGCCACGTACTGCTTTACTTCTTTCTCTTTGATCAGTAGCATTTCTGCCGGCGTTTTCTTTCCAAAGAGGGATTCCTGATCCTGCAAATCCAACTGCAGATAGGTAGCAGCGATGCCATCAACACTGTATTTTCCACTCAATGGATTTAGCAGATATTCGCCGATCAACACGTCAAAGCATCTGCGTTCCACATGGTTTTCCGGGAAAAAAGCATACTGATTCTTGCTGTCAAACAGGCACAGTCTGAGTTCTTCTCTAGCCAGCAATACCTGCAATTTACCTAATAAATAGCTGGCTCCGGCAAATCCATCCGGTGCCACATATACGGAACCCATTCCTTCTACGGATATGGCCATTCCCAAAAACGAGTCCCACACCCTGCCTTCATCGCAGGTTTTGGAAGCCTGTTCTAAGTCCGTTGCCAGGATCTGAAGTCCAATTTCCAAGGGACCTTCTTCTGCCTTCTTATGCAAGGCTTCAAAAAAAGCTTCCACTTCAGATAATCCGCACACTTCACGGTAGGCCGGCAACGTCCTTTTCTGCTCCATAGAACCGGCATCAAACTTCGCCAGGTAATGCTTAAATTCCAGCTTTTTGAACAACGGATAGGAATCCTTTGTATAGAAATCCTCCACCCGCAGCTCCTCATAATCCGGTTCCAGAGGACTGTCAATGTTGATAGTAGCAAGCGTCTTACTAAGATCAGCAAGTTCTCTGTTGTTTGCCAGCGATTCCTTGATGGATTTCTTGGTAATCTCTTCTAAATGTTCATAGATCCCTTCCACAGAATGATATTTCACAATCAGTTCTGTGGCAGTCTTTTCCCCCACTTTGGGAACGCCGGGAATATTATCTGCCGTATCACCCATCAGTGCCTTCAGGTCGATAAATTCCGTGGGTGTGACTTGGTATTTCTCCTGCACATCCCTTGCATAATAATCTTCTATTTCCGTTTTTCCCATCCGTGTCTTTGGAATACGGATTTTTATATGGTCCGTTGCAATCTGCAGCAGATCCCTGTCCCCGGACACCAGGGACACCTCCATGCCTTTCGCTTCGCTGCGTTTTGCCACGGTTCCCAAAATATCGTCTGCTTCATAGCCGGGAAGCTCCATAATATGAATGTGCATGGCAGAAAGAAGCTCCTTTAATACGGGAACCTGCTCTCTAAGTTCCTGGGGCATAGGCTTTCTGGTTCCCTTGTATGCATCATACATCTTATGACGAAATGTAGGTGCATGGACATCAAAAGCCACTGCCAGATAGGCCGGTTTTTCCTCCTCCAGAATCTTACACATAATATTCAGGAAGCCTAGAATGGCATTGGTGTGAAGACCTTCCCGATTGGTCAGATCAGGAAGACCGTAAAATGCTCTATTTATGATACTGTGTCCATCAATCAACACTATTTTTTCCAAAGTTAACTATCCCCTTGCATAAAAACAAAGCCAGATGCATACGCCCAGGCCGCAAACAATCATCCCTTCCAGGAAAAGCAATATTCTATTCAGCTTCTCTTTTGTGCGAAGCTGATTCCTTCCCATTTCCATTCTTCGTTTTACAGAATGAGAAAGGTTAAAGGAGGAGCCGGATTCCAGGCGTTCCATGCCTTCCGACACAAGCAGTTGAATGGAAAATTCTTCTTTGCAGATTTGGCACGTATCCATGTGCTCCATCAGTTCTTCCAGCCTGTCTTCATCCAATGTTCGATCGATAAAGGAAGGAATTATTTTCTCAACTTCTTTACAGGTCATGATTTTTACCAAAAAAAGCAATGCCAACAAAGCAATCACAACCGGATTGCATCAGTACGGCACTGCTTTTCCCATTTATTTATCCGAATGTTCAGAAACCGTCTCATATACAGTGATTCTTTGCAGATCACCTTCCGGCATTCCAATGAAAATAGCTCCATAAGAAAAGGTATTCTGTTTCTTTTCGATACGAACAATTTCCAGAAAAGCATTCAAAACTTCCTTGGTCCACAGAGTCAGCCTACATTCATACACAGATCCAATGGTCAAAATCTCGTTGCAGCAAAATCCCACTCCGGTCTTGGATACATCCGAAATATCAATATTTGCTTCCCTTGCACCATTCGCATTATCCAGACGCTTTATGATGATTTTACCTTCCAAACTGTGACGTTTATTCTTTCTTCTTTCCTGCATAAGTGGATACCTCCCCATTTCATTTAGCGTACCATAAAAATGTTTTTTCGTCTATGGTCGAATAAACATTGCATCGCCAAAACTGAAGAATCGGTAACGTTCTTTGATGGCTTCTTCATAGGCCGCCAAAACATGCTCCCTGCCTGCCAAAGCCGATACCAGCATGACCAGCGTGGACTCGGGCAAATGGAAATTCGTGATCAGTCCGTCCAACACCTTAAATTGGTATCCCGGATAGATGAAAATAGAGGTGTCACCACTGGACTCTTCCAAATGCCCCTTCTCATCCGCGGCACTTTCAATGGTTCTGCAGCTGGTAGTGCCCACACAGATCACCCGATTCCCCCGGGCTTTAGTGCTGTTGATCATTTCTGCCGCTTCTGCAGATACCTGATAATATTCCGTATGCATATGATGGTTCAAAAGGTTGTCCTCTTTCACCGGTCGGAAGGTACCAAGTCCTACATGCAAGGTTACATAGGCCAGCTTCACACCCTTTTTCTCCAAGGCATCCAGCAATTCCGGTGTAAAATGTAATCCGGCTGTAGGTGCGGCTGCAGAGCCTTCATACTTGGCATAGACCGTCTGATAACGGTTTTTATCCTGCAATTTATGGGTAATGTAGGGTGGCAGGGGCATCTCTCCAAGCTGATCCAGGATTTCTTCAAAAACTCCTTCGTATTCGAATCGTATCTTGCGATTGCCCTCTTCCATAATATCTACTACTTCAGCTGTCAGCAAACCATCTCCGAACACAATGCGTGCCCCGGGTCTTGCCTTCTTCCCGGGTTTCACTAAAGTTTCCCAGGTACCGTCCTCCAGGTGCTTTAACAGAAGTACTTCTATGGCAGCACCGGTGTCCTCTTTGTGACCGATCAGTCTTGCCGGAATGACCTTCGTATTGTTCAGAACCAGGCAGTCTCCCGGTTCAAGATAATGAATGATGTCTTTGAAAATGTGATGCTCTACC
>CALZKI010000090.1 GCA_945787995.1 uncultured Lachnospiraceae bacterium
CAGAAGCAGTTTTGAATTGCTTTTCCTGAGGTACTAAGTAAATGGAACGACTGATTTTTCATGTAGATGTGAATAGTGCATTTTTGTCCTGGTCTGCAGTAGACAGGATCAAGAAGGGCGAGCCGGATCTTCGCCTGATTCCATCTGCAGTAGGCGGCGATAAGGATAAACGAACCGGTATCATTGTGGCAAAGTCTGTACCTGCCAAGGCCTATGGAGTGACTACCGGAGAGCCGGTGTCCATGGCACTTAGAAAGTGCCCGAACCTGGTGCTCATCCATTCTGATAGAGCCTTGTACAGCCAATGCTCCAAGGCGTTTATGGATATTTGCAGGAAATATGCACCTGTGGTACAGAAGTTTTCCATCGATGAATGCTTCCTGGATATGACAGGGACTTCCTACTTGTATCCGGATCCAATAGCATTGGCACATCAAATTAAGGATGAAATCTATGAAACCCTTGGCTTTACCGTCAACGTGGGAGTAGGCTCCAACAGGCTCCTGGCGAAAATGGCAAGCGATTTTGAAAAGCCCAACAAGGTTCATACATTATTCACTTCAGAAATCAAAGAAAAAATGTGGCCACTGCCGGTAGGGGAATTGTTGTTTGTGGGCAAAATGTCAACTGCAAGGTTGCAGGAAGTGGAAATCAACACCATTGGTGAACTGGCCCAGAGCAAGCTGGAGTACATCCAGTCTATTCTGGGCGAAAAAGGTGGGAAACAGGCATGGGAATACGCCAATGGAATCGATGAATCAGAAGTGACGGATGTGCGGGAAAACCCCAAGGGATACAGTATCAGTACTACACTGGAGGAGGATGTCACTACCTACGAGCAGGCGGCGGACATTTTGCTGAAGCTGACAGACAATGTGACTTCCCGCATGCGCCGGGACAAAACCTTTGCCCAATGTATTGGCGTGGATATCCGTTTCAGCAAGCTTGCCAACGCTAACGCCAACACACCCTCCACCAGATTCACCAACAAGTCTCATCAGAAGAAACTTGTCAATGCAACAGACGTCACAGATGAGATCTATCAGGTGGTTTTGGAGCTTTTGGGGGAATTATGGAGGGGAGAACCCTTGCGTCTGTTGGGCGTAGCGTTATCGGATGTGACCAAAGAGCCGCAGGAGCAGATATCCCTTTTTCGGGATGATAAGAAAGAAAAGGCCAGAAAACTGGATGCGGCCATGGATCAGATTCGCGGCAGATACGGATGGGACGCGGTTAAGCGAGGAAAATAGCCTTATTCAGCACATATGAGATTTTCTTTTCACGACATTATTTCGATCTACAAAAATGGTGAAAAAGGGGTAAATTCTCCCCTTTTTTTCTATGCTTTTTCAAAAAGATATGTTACAATACCTTGAAGGACTTTGGGATAGATTTCATTTCGATTATTCCATTGCAGATGTGAGGCGTGAGTAGAAAAGGGTTATTGAAAATGGAAAGCAAACCGACACTGGATACAATGCTGTTTGATGCGCTGGCAAAGGCGTCTTCTACAGTGTTTTTCTGGGCCACTGATATAGGAGCAAAGCGTTCCAGATGGTCGAAAGCCACAGTGGACTATTTCAATCTTCCAAGTGAATATACAGATGATGTTGTGGGTGATTGGACGAAGGTGGTTCATCCCGATGACTTACAGATCTGGCTTTCTGATGCAAAAGATGTAGTTGAGGGCAAAAAGGCTCGTTACAGCTGTCAATATCGGGCAAAGAACAGGTATGGAGAGTATGTCTGGGTGGAGAACAATGGCTACGTTCTCAACAATGAAAATGGAGACCATGTTCTTTCGGCAGGTATGATCACAAGACTGGATGTGCAGAATCGCTATGATCCCCAGACCAATATGCTGACTACCTATGCGTTTTATTCCGAGAACTTTTTTGATGGCGCCGGGACGGTACTTATGCTGAATGTGGACGATTTTAGAAACGTTATCTCCACCTATGGGTATTCCGCAGCGAAAGAACTGGTAGGACAACTCGGAGCGCTGGTGAAGGAAGCGTGTAATCCCCCCATGAAGCTGTATCGTTTCGGAACAGATGAGTTTATGATCATTCTGCCCGGTGGTACAAAGGATAGTACCAGAAGTCTGTTCAACAGGATTGCGGACGCAGTAAGAATGAGCAGAGTCATGAATGGCACAATCATTCGGGTGTCCATTTCCGGGGCTGCAGTGATGTATCCGGAAGACTGCGTGAAGAAAGACGATATGGTAGAAAAGTTGGATTATTCCATGGGATATGTGAAGAAGCATCATCCCGGGAAAATGACTTTCTATTCAGAGCAGCTTGCAAGAGAGCAGGAGAGAAAGAATCTGCTCAAGGAAGATTTGATTCAATCCGTTCAGAACGAATTTAAGGGATTTTCGCTTTTCTTTCAGCCTCTTGTGGAACCTGATACGGAACGGATTAACGGTGCGGAAACCTTGCTCAGGTGGAAAGGTGAAGTGATTCAGGATTCCTACCCTGCTGAGTTTATAGACATTCTGGAAGAGACAGGCTATATCCGACAGGTTGGCTTGTGGGTTATGGAGCAGACCTTTTTACAGAAAAAGGCCTGGGAAGAAAAATACGGCAATCTCCAGTTGAGCTTCAACGTGTCCTATCAGCAGTTCATGGACCAGGATTTTGCTGCGAAAGTGATCAAGAAGGCAAATGAAATTGGTGTGGATAAGGAAAGTGTGATCATTGAATTGACGGAAAGCTGTCAGGTAAAGGATCCGGAATCCCTGGCCAATGTTTTTGAAGAACTGGAGAAAGAGGGATTCAAGCTGGCACTGGATGATTTTGGAACCGCCTATTCAACCATGGAAATGTTAAGAAAATTGCCGGTTGATTATATCAAGATAGACCATTCTTTTGTCCGCGAACTGGCAGATGAAGGTCATGAAGATGACTATATCATTGTGGATGAGTTGGTAAGACTCAGTAACCGTCTTCATCATGGTGCTATCATTGAAGGCGTGGAAAATCAGAGTGTGGTAGAGCGATTAAAAGATGTAAATGCCAGCCTGCTACAGGGATATCATTATTCGAAACCGGTTGCAAAGGATGTCTTTGAAGGTCTTTTGGACAAGCAGAAGTTATAGGCTGAATTTGTTTAAAAAATGCGTTGATGATTATTTTTGCAATTAGGAGAGTGTGCTGTATAAATTACATTCTATCCAGAAATAATCTGAACAATAAAATTACTGAGAGAGGAATTTCAGATGAGTAAAAGAGATGATATTCATTCAGTCCTGATCATCGGATCAGGCCCCATTATTATCGGTCAGGCGTGTGAGTTTGACTATTCGGGCACACAGGCTTGTAAGGCTTTGCGAAAGCTGGGGTACAAGATTATTTTGGCGAACTCAAACCCCGCAACCATTATGACAGACCCGGATATTGCCGATGTGACTTACATTGAACCACTGAATGTAAAAAGAATGGAACAGATCATCGAAAAAGAAAGACCGGATGCGATCCTTCCTAACCTTGGCGGACAGTCAGGCCTGAATCTTTGTTCGGAACTGGCATCCAAAGGTGTCCTTGACAAATATAATGTGAAAGTTATCGGTGTGCAGATTGATGCCATTGAACGCGGTGAGGACAGAATCGAGTTCAAGAAAGCCATGAACAAGCTGGGCATCGAGATGGCACGCAGTGAAGTTGCTTATTCTGTAGAAGAAGCACTGGATATTGCAGATAAATTAAGTTATCCCGTTGTGCTTCGTCCTGCATACACCATGGGTGGTGCCGGTGGCGGACTGGTATATAACAAAGAAGAACTGAAAACAGTCTGCGCAAGAGGCTTACAGGCTTCTTTGGTAGGACAGGTACTGGTTGAAGAATCTATTCTTGGCTGGGAAGAACTTGAGTTGGAAGTAGTACGTGATGCCAAGAACAACATGATTACCGTATGTTTCATTGAAAACATCGACCCTCTCGGTGTGCATACCGGCGACTCCTTCTGTGCGGCTCCCATGCTTACCATTTCGGAAGACCTTCAGAAACGTTTGCAAGAGCAGGCATATAGGATTGTAGAATCCATCGAAGTAATCGGTGGTACGAATGTTCAGTTTGCACACGATCCCGTTACCGACAGAATCATCGTTATCGAGATCAACCCTCGTACCTCCAGATCCTCAGCTCTTGCAAGTAAAGCAACCGGTTTCCCGATTGCCCTTGTATCCGCAATGTTGGCTGCAGGACTTACGCTGGATGAAATTCCATGCGGTAAATACGGCACTCTTGATAAATACTATCCTGACGGAGATTACGTGGTAATTAAATTCGCCAGATGGGCATTCGAGAAATTCAAAGGTGCAGAAGATAAACTGGGTACTCAGATGCGTGCCGTTGGTGAAGTCATGAGTATCGGTAAGACATATAAAGAAGCTTTCCAGAAAGCCATCAGAAGTCTGGAAACCGGTCGTTACGGACTGGGCTTTGCAAAAGATTTCCATGAGAAAACTAAAGATGAGTTAATGTTACTGCTGAATAACGCTACCTCTGAGCGTCAGTTCATTATGTACGAAGCACTTCGCAAAGGTGCGACCGTAGATGAACTGTTCAATATGACAAAGATCAAACACTACTTCATTGAGCAGATGAAGGAGCTGGTTGAGGAAGAAAACGCACTTCTGGAGCAGAAGGGTAAGGTTCCTGCAGAAGATGTTCTTCGTCAGGCAAAGCAGGATGGTTTCTCGGATAAATATCTGGCAAAGATTTTGGAAGTAGAGGAAGCCGACATCAGAAAAGCAAGACTTTCCTATGGTATCTGCGAGGCTTGGGAGCCTGTACACGTAAGTGGTACACAGGACAAGGCTTACTACTATTCCACATACAACGCACCGGATCATTCTACCGTATCTGATAAGAAGAAGATCATGATTCTTGGCGGTGGCCCTAACAGAATCGGTCAGGGTATCGAATTTGACTACTGTTGCGTACATGCAGCATTTGCACTGAAAGAACTTGGATTCGAGACGATCATCGTTAACTGTAACCCTGAAACAGTATCTACAGACTACGATACCTCCGATAAACTGTACTTCGAGCCTCTTACCCTGGAAGATGTTTTGAGCATCCACGACAAAGAAAAACCGTTAGGTGTGATCGCCCAGTTCGGCGGACAGACCCCATTGAATTTGGCTGCTGATCTGAAGAAAAACGGTGTCAATATTTTAGGTACTTCTCCGGAAGTCATTGATATGGCAGAAGACAGAGACCTGTTCAGAGCCATGATGGATAAATTGGAAATTCCGATGCCTGAAGCAGGCATGGCTGTTACTGTAGAGGACGCTCTGGAGATCGCTGAAAAGATTGGTTATCCGGTAATGGTTCGTCCTTCCTACGTCCTTGGCGGACGTGGTATGGAAGTGGTAAATACACCGGATATGCTTCGTCAGTATATGGCGGCTGCAGTAGGTGTAACACCTGACAGACCAATCCTGATTGACAGATTCCTGCGTCACGCAATGGAATGTGAAGCAGATGCGATTGCCGATGGAGCACATGCATTTGTTCCGGCTGTTATGGAACATATCGAGCTTGCAGGTGTTCATTCCGGTGACTCCGCTTGTATCCTTCCTTCCAAGAATATTCCTGCAGAGACAGTTGCTACTATCAAAGAGTATACAAGAAAGATTGCGGAAGAAATGGGTGTTCGTGGTCTTATGAACATGCAGTATGCGATCGAAGATGGCAAGGTGTATGTACTGGAAGCTAACCCAAGAGCCTCCCGTACCGTTCCGCTTGTATCCAAAGTATGTAATGTGGGAATGGTAAAACTGGCGACACAGATTATGACTTCCGAACTGACCGGAAAAGAGTCTCCTGTATCCGGCCTTACCGAAGTAAAGCCTGTTTACTATGGCGTAAAAGAAGCAGTATTCCCGTTCAATATGTTCCCGGAGGTTGACCCTCTGTTAGGACCGGAAATGCGTTCTACAGGTGAAGTACTTGGCTTATCCAAGAACGTTGGTGAAGCATTCTTCAAGGCACAGGAAGCAACTCAGCTGGTACTTCCCTTAGAAGGAACCGTATTGATTTCTGTGGCAAGAAAGGACAAGCCTGAAGTAATCGAAGTGGCACAGAATTTTGCAAAAGCAGGATTTAAGCTGATGGCTACCGGCTCCACATATGAAATGATTAAGGATGCTGGCTTACAGGTAGAGCGTGTCAATAAGATGCAGGAAGGCCGTCCAAACATCGCAGATGCCATTGCAAACGGCCAGGTTCAGCTTATTGTGAATACTCCGTCCAATAAGGAAGAGAAACGCTTCGATGACAGTTATGTACGTAAAGCTGCGATCAAGGCAAAAGTTCCTTATATGACAACAATGGCTGCTGCAAAAGCGACGGCGGAAGGTATTTTGGCTGTCAAGGAGAGTGGCGGAATGGGCGTATTGTCCTTACAGGAAATTCACGCAGCTATGAACTAATACTCATAAACATTAAACAATTGGTGGTTTAGAGCATTTTATTCTTCTATAATTTATTTATCGTCAGTATAGAATTTGTAAGTTCCTTCTGTAATAAATAATGCTATCGGTGGTTTAGGATTGCTCCTTCATAATATAAGCGTGGAAACGTGGAACGTGAGAATTCGTGGAAACGTAGAACGTGAGAGTTTGTGAAGGAAGGGAACATAAAGGATATTCTTAGTGACAAGCAGAGGCGGGGAGCGTATGCTGCCCGCCATTTTTATCTCAGTGGGAGTACAATCTCCAACTGAGATAAAAGCCTCCGGCGGATGGCAGAGATGCGCAGATGAAAATGTCGCACAAAAGTGCGACGCGCATCTCGCCGTCAATAACGCCGAGGCGTTATTGAACACAGAAGGGGAAAAAATATGCCTCATGAAAAGGTAAGGGAAGAAAATAAGAAAAGGGTCATTGAGGAAGCAGCACGACTTTTCAAGGAAAACGGATTGGAAAAAACTACCATTGAGATGATTGCAAATGCTGCGGGACTCACCAAAAGATCGGTGCAGAACTACTATGAAACAAAGAATGCCATTATCTTAGATGTGTTTCGGCTCCATGAAAAAAAACAGAAGGATATTGCAGACAAATATATAAAATCAGAACATTTCCAATCTTTGAGTGGATTAGAACAGGTACGTGATTTGATAGGGATTGGTTTGAGAGATGTCATTATTCATGCAGATGAAGTCATGCATCTGTTTCGTCTGCGTCAATATATTTTCGAAGAAAAGCTGCTATCCTACGGAGAGATGGAGGTTGGCAGCTCTCTGTTGGAAGAGAATATCAGAGCCGGCATTAGGAAAGGATATGAGGATGGTTCCATTCGGCCTGATGCATTTAAAGATACCACGGAAATAGACTTGATGCTTTTGACCATTGTAGGAGTGATGAGACAGTTTGCTTATTATGCTTCCCTGGATGATCCCAGTGCCAAAGAGATCAGTAAGAAAATGGCAGATGATATGTATCAGAAGTTTGATAAAAAATCCGGAGTCATTTTGGGATACGGGAAAGAACAAGAAAGCAAGGATATGGAAAAGAACAAGTAAAACAAGGAAATAG
>CALZKI010000091.1 GCA_945787995.1 uncultured Lachnospiraceae bacterium
TTTCTATTTAGCATCCTTCACTTCAATCCTGGAGTTCATATCATAGAAGCCTACTGTATTTTTATCCGAAATAACAGTCAAATTGATCACATCATACAACCTGTGATAAACCGTAAAGGTATCGCCTTCGTATCCTGTTACCCCAAGAGAGAGCAGATAATCGCCCCCCTGCAGGTTCATTTCCTGCTCAAAGGTAATCTCCTTCGCATCCCCTGCACTGACAGGCTCCAGGAATGATTTCTCAAACATTGTGTTTGTTCCTGTGATTTCCGTACCCTTGATATTTTTAAAGGAAAACGCAAAAATAGGAGCCTGAATATCTTCTTTTATCTCTACTTTCATATGAATGGTAAAGCGGCTTCCTTTTACCACAGCAGAAGTACGAATGCCTTTATCATCCGTAAAGTAGTATTCCACAATTTCCGCTTTCTTGGAACCGTATTCCAGCAGATCCGGATTAATATTCTGTCCGGATGCCAGTTTGCGGATATCTTCATCCTCCAGCAGGTTTCCTTCGGAAGAAGATTCCGGCAGCTGATACTGCCCCACCAATACCTGCTTATAGGTATCGATCATTTCCTTCGGAGCACCTTCCCCAAGCTTTGTTCCCTGGTTCAGCAACACTACTCTGTCACAGTATTTTGCTATACTGCTTAAATCATGGCTAACAAATAAGATGGTTTTACCCATCGCCTTAAACTCCTCGAATTTATGGTAACACTTTGCCTGGAAGAAGACATCCCCTACAGAAAGTGCTTCATCCACAATGAGAATCTCCGGATCGATATTGATGGCCACTGCAAACGCAAGACGAACAAACATACCGCTGGAATAAGTTTTCACCGGCTGATATACATACTCACCGATATCTGCAAAATCCAGAATAGACTGCAGTTTTTCATCGATCTCTTTTTCTGTGAAGCCTATCATGGTACCGTTCAGGTATATATTCTCTATGCCATTATATTCCATATTGAAGCCGGCGCCCAACTCCAGTAACGCAGAAATACGGCCGTTTACCTTCACTTCACCGGCGGTAGGATTCAATACTCCCGTAATGATCTTCAAAATAGTAGACTTACCGGAACCGTTGGTACCGATAATACCTACTGTTTCCCCCTGATAGATCGTCATACTCACATCAGACAAAGCCTTGTGGTCGGTATGCCTGACTTTGCTTCCAAGGCCCAGAGCTTCCTTGATTCGATCTGAGGGTTTCTCATATAATTTATATACTTTATCAACATCTTTTACTTCGATGGCAATCTGTCTGTCTGACATAGTTCTACACCTCTTACATCACATCAGCAAAATGAACCTTCAGTTTTCTGAAGACCAGGGATCCTACACAGAACATTCCCATGACAAGGATCCAGAAATAGGTTGAGGAATAGAAGTGCTGCCAAAACCATTCCCTGCCATATATAGCGGAACGAAATCCGTTTACAATGTATGTAATCGGGTTCAGCTTAAACCATACCTGATAGATCCAGCGAATCATGCCAAGATCCCACAAAATTGGTGTTGCCCACATACCGATCTGCAATACAATGGCAATAATTTGCTGCAGATCTCTGAAAAAGACAACCACTGCACAGGTCAGGTAACTCATTGCCAGAACCAGCATAAACAAACAGAAACTGTAATACAGAATCTGCAGGGTATATATGGTGGGGAAAATACCGTAAGCCATCGATACCAAAAGCAAAATGCCTACAAAAAACAGATGATTAAAGGTGGCACCGATGATCTTAATAATCGGCAAGATACTGATATTAAATACTACCTTTTTCACAAGATAATCATACTCCAACAAAGCCATGGTACCCTGCATCAAGGCTTCACTGAAATAGAACCAGGGCACAAGGCCGGCTGTCAGATACACAACATAAGGCACCTCAACCCCTGCCGCAATCAGCTGGCTTCTGCTCTGGAATACCTTATCAAATACAATCCAGTACATCAGCACTGTAACAATCGGTTGTGCCAATGCCCAGACAATTCCCAGATAGGAGCCTGCATATCGCTTCTTAAAGTCATTCTTTGCCAGCTTCCAGATCAGTTTTCTGCTGCTCCAGAGTTCTTTGGGTAAAAGTATCAGCCTTTCACTATAAACAGTTGCCAGAATTCCCGAAACAGAAATCAGCAAAATCCCGCATATTTTTTTCAATCGCTCCGTGTCCTGATCGGCCAACGGATTCTGATGCAACAGAAGAATTCCTATCAGCAAGATACAAATGGTCCAGAAGCACCCCAGAAAAAGCAGTTTCGTATTTATTTGTTTCTTATGATCTTTCTTATTTGTTAAGTTCATCAAAGCTGCCCCATTTTGTATCTCTTTCAGAAAGTGTTAACTCCATTCCCTCCGGGATTGGCCATTCAACACCTATGGAAGGATCATTGTACATGATTCCTCCCTCATCCCCGGGATGATAGAAATCAGAGCATTTATAGCAGAATTCCGCATAATCGGATAATACCAGGAAGCCATGAGCAAAATTCTTTGGCACAAAGAACTGCTTTTTATTCTCTTCTGATAAGAGCACGCCCTTCCACTGTCCATAGGTTGCAGACCCCGGTCTCATATCTACTGCCACATCATATACTTCACCCTTAATCACACGAACCAGTTTATCCTGGGGATGATTGATCTGGAAATGCAGTCCACGCAGAACACCTTTTTTGGAAGCCGACTGGTTGTCCTGCACGAACTCCACGTCAATACCGGCTTCTTTAAAATCATTGTAATTATAGGTTTCCATGAAGTAGCCTCTTGCATCTCCATGTACCTGAGGTGTGATGATTTTCAACCCTTCGATCTCACAAGTTTCAACTGTAATCTTACCCATTTTTCTTCCTTTCGCACTGCATGCTCTCCTACAGATGCAGCATCATTCTCCTACTTATATTTTATATTCATATCTACCTTGGTAGGAACACCATCCACGGTACCCCTTGAGGTATACTGCCAGATCTGATAGGATCCGCCGTATGTGGGCACTCCCGTGTACTGGGCTAACCAAAGACTATATATTTCCAATTCCTCTGTATTCAGCTTTTGTTCAAACCAGTTCTTGGATGCATAAACACCTGCACTATGTCCGGCACGCTCAATGGTTCTGCAGAAGGCGGCACAGACAGCGGTTCTTTCCTTCTTGGAGAGATGATCCGCTCTCCCCTGTCCTCCGGCACTTTCGCTATCCAGATAAACGGGCAGATCCAGCTGTTCATACTTGCACAGTTCTTCCACCATGCTGGCTTCTTCCACAGCTTCCTTTTCTGTGATAGCCTGGGAAAAGAAGTATACGCCCACCTTCAATCCGGCTTCCTTGGCACCCTTGATGTTGGTTTTAAACATAGGGTCTTCGATAAGAGCGCCTGAGGATGAGCCCCGATAACCGCAACGAATGATGGCAAACTCTACACCGCTGTCAGCCACCTTCTCCCAATCGATTTCCTTATTATACTTGGAAACATCAATACCAAGTGCACCCAAATGCAGGAATTCCTCCTTGCCGGTCACTTCTGTATCATCAGACTCTTCCAGTGCATTATGCTCTCCGGTATCTTCCTTTTCCACATCCACCTGATCCTCCTGCAAAATCAGATAAGCGATATCTGACAATGCAACATAATCCAGTTTCTGCTTCACATCTACCATCACTTTGGTATTCTCTATGGCATACCCATCCAGCGGATGCAATGTGACATAATAAGTTCCTGACCGCAAATGCTCCAGATAAATGACGCCATCCTGATCCGTATCGGTATAAGTACCCTCTCCTTCTATCTCTACCTCAAAAGGAGCACCGGTACACAGCTCGCCTACCGGATCTACCATCATAATACGCAAATCCTGGGACATGGAACTGATCATAAGTGATACTTTCTTGCCATGATACGTAATCACAGAAGAAGTCTTTTTCTCAGGTTCAAAAAAATCCTCGTCTCTCAAAAAAGCAGATAAATCATTACCTATCTGTCCGCTTTCGCCCTGATTTTGCTCTTGAACCATGGTTTCCTGAACCCGGTTACTATTCAATTTACGCGCCAATGCCTCTCTGTTGGTTATGGCCACAATAACAAGCAATAACACCACAGCAGACAGGGAAATCAGCACGGTTCTTCTTATGGTTTTAGAATTCATTTTTCAGTCAAAACAACGGATTACTTTTCAAAGTCATCCATTCAGCGTGTTGATGGGACATGTAAAAATCACAATCCGTTTGCAACCTCTACCAGATATTTCCCGTAGTTTGTCTTTAACAGAGGCTCAGCCAGGGCCAACAGCTGATCCTTATTGATAAAGCCCCTCTTGTAAGCAATTTCCTCAATACAGGAAATATATAAGCCCTGCCTCTTCTGAAATGCGGCAACGAAATCAGCTGCATCCAACAAAGAATCATGGTTACCGGTATCAAGCCATGCAAACCCACGTCCTAATGTTTCAACCCGAAGCGTTCCTCTTCGTAAATACTCATTATTGATGCTGGTAATCTCAATCTCGCCTCTTGCAGAAGGCTTCACATTTGCAGCAATCTCCACCACATCGTTGTCATAGAAATACAGCCCCGGCACGGCGTAATTGCTCTTGGGATGTTCCGGTTTTTCCTCAATGGAAAGAGCCTTCCCATTTTCATCAAATTCCACCACCCCATATTCTCTGGGATCCCGCACATAGTAACCAAAAATAACGGAGCCCTTCTCATTTTCCACAGTCTGTGCCACATTGCGCAGCACTTTCGAAAAGCTCTGTCCATAAAAAATATTATCTCCAAGCACCAGCGCAACACTGTCATTTCCAATAAAATCAGCACCAATGATGAAAGCATCTGCCAACCCTCTTGGCTGTTCCTGGACTGCATATGCAAAATGCATGCCCAGCTGTTCTCCGGTGCCAAGCAAGTCTTCAAAAACAGGCAAATCTCTCGGGGTAGAGATGATCAGCACATCTCTGATTCCCGCAAGCATTAAAGTAGACAAAGGATAATAGATCATGGGTTTGTCATATACCGGCATAATCTGTTTTGAAATAGCTTTTGTCAAGGGATACAGTCTGGTTCCGGAACCACCTGCCAAAATAATACCTTTCATAGTTGTTCTCTCCTTCCATATGATCCGGACATGGCAACCACTTTATCGCCATGCAGTATTTTTGATGCAGTAGGGTAAAAATATAATTACAATTTAATTTTGTTGTATATCAAGTTCAATCTGAACTCAAAATCCCGTCTGTTGCGCATGGCAATATTATTTAATATCAAGCCTGCAAAAATCGACTGGATGGCGGCCATATAGGCAAAACCACACACAATCAGTGTAGGAAATCTGGCTACCAGACCGGTGTGAAAGTAATCCAATAAAACCGGAATGATGAACAACGTTGCCAACAGAGTTAACATCCCTGCCAGTATACTGAAAAAGCCCATCGGTTTATAGTTTCTGTAAAGCCTTACAATAGTAAACAGAACTTTGATTCCATCGGAGTAGGTGTTTAACTTCGAAACACTTCCTTCCGGCCTGTCTCTGTAATCAATAATCACATTCTCAATCTGCATCTTATTGTTTACTGCATGGATTGTCATTTCTGTTTCGATTTCAAAGCCGGCAGACAACACCGGGAAGGTTTTAACAAAACCGTAACTGAACGCACGGTACCCCGTCATGATGTCCTTGATATCGCAATCAAAAAGGCGATTAATGCTTCCTCTCACCAGGGAGTTGCCAAGGTTATGGAAAGGACGCTTATTTTCTTCAAAATATGTGGAAGAAAGGCGATCTCCCACCACCATGTCTGCATTATGCTGTAATACCTTATCTACCATTTCCGGAGCACACTCCATGGGGTATGTGTCATCTCCATCCACCATGACATAACATTCTGCCTGGATTTCCCGGAACATTCTGCGAATGACATTTCCTTTTCCCTGCATATATTCATGTCGAACCACTGCCCCCGCTCTGGTAGCTTCTTCAATGGTTTTGTCCGTAGAGTTGTTGTCATACACATATACAACAGCCTCCGGTAATGCTTTTCTTGCATCGGTGACAACCTTATAAATTGTCTTTTCTTCATTGTAACAGGGAATCAGTACTGCAACCTTGTCCATCTTACCCCTCATTTCTGCATATTTTTTAATCTATCTTCAAGTACACCGCCGGCGTACTTGCCACAAGGCGCGCGCTCCGGAGGAGCTTTCATCTGCGCGCCTCCGCGATCCGCCGGAAACACAACTTTCAGCAGTTGGTGACAATTCCCGGCTGAAAGTCGCACCGGGAACTATCTGCCCTGATACATATCCTCGTAGTACTTCTGGTAATCACCGCTTGTTACATTCTTCATCCAATCTTCATGTTCGAAAAACCATGCAATCGTTTTCTTGATGCCTTCTTTGAACATGGTTTCCGGTTCCCAGCCAATCTCTGCCTTAATCTTGTCAGGCGCAATGGCGTATCTTCTGTCATGGCCTTTTCGGTCTGTTACATAAGTAATCAGATCTGTACTGACAAGGGCTTTTCTCGGATCATCATCAGCAAGCATTTCCTGTAATGTTTCGATAATGATATGAATAATCTCAATGTTCTGCTTTTCATTATGTCCGCCTACATTGTATGTTTCAAAAAGACGTCCCTGCTCCTGAACCATGTCAATTGCTTTTGCATGGTCCTCCACATACAACCAGTCACGAACATTTTTACCATCCCCATATACAGGAAGCTTTTTCCCCTGTAAAGCATTGTTAATGATAAGCGGAATCAGCTTCTCCGGGAACTGATAAGGTCCGTAGTTATTGGAACAGTTGGTGATATTGGCAGGGAATTTATAAGTATCCATATAAGCCTTTACCAGCATATCAGAGCTTGCCTTACTTGCGGAATAAGGGCTATGAGGATCATACTTGGTTGTCTCATAGAAATATGCATCCGGTTCATCAGGAAGAGAACCATATACCTCATCCGTGGATACATGAAGGAATTTCTTTCCTTCTTTGAACGTGCCATCCGGCAGTTCCCACGCCGCCTTCGCGCAGTTCAGCATAACGGCTGTTCCCAGCACATTGGTCTGCACAAACACTTCCGGGTTCTTAATACTTCTGTCCACATGGCTCTCGGCTGCAAAATGAACCACACGATCAATATCATTTTCCGCAAATATTTTGCTGATGGCTTCTTTATCACAGATATCAGCGCGGATGAATGTGTAGTTGGGCTTGTCCTCAACATCCTTCAGGTTCTCCAGATTGCCGGCATATGTGAGCACATCTACGTTAATGATGCGGATTTCATCGCCGTACTTCTTAAACATGTAGTGAATGTAGTTGGAGCCGATGAATCCTGCTCCGCCTGTTACCAGATAAGTTCTCATAAATTACGTCCTCCTTTTGGACTAAAAAAATTGTGAATACAACTAGCGCCAATTCGCAAATCGCCCTTCGGGCTCTTTGCTCATCGTCGGC
>CALZKI010000092.1 GCA_945787995.1 uncultured Lachnospiraceae bacterium
ATACAAAGGACGCTGTGAAACCCCGGCGTCCTTCTCTATTTTGCCTCAATAACCCCAGGCGCTATTGATTTTTCCCCGGCATTCAGCCATGCTGCCAATCCAAGCTTGTAGTCCACCTCCACCAGGGCATCATCTGCTATCTGTTCCATGGAACATTCCACCCATTCCCCCTGTTCCAGTACACTGACCGTACAGAGTTTCCATTCCTCCAGCAATTCCGGAAACAAAAGCATCCAGGATAAATACACGGCACACAACAAAAACCTTTTCCTCTGTTCAAACCGTTCCTGATAATTCCCCTTTTCATATTTGCCAAACAACTTCTTGTATAACATACGTTATCCACCTTTCCATGATATTCAAATGCCCTATCGCCTCGGCTCTATGGCTTGTTTCACAAGGAGTATGCACGCGGATTGCACATTGTATACAAAATCTTGACATTCTCATAAAAATTGTATTAAAATTAGTACAATTCGATATTCCAAAACAAAAATCAGGAGGCATTCCTTCCATGGATACATTAACCAGAAAAGCATATGCAAAGATCAATCTCGGCTTGGATGTATTAAGGCGACGGGAAGATGGGTACCATGAAGTCAAAATGATCATGCAGACAGTGGATATTTACGATGTACTTACCTTTGTGAAAGCCCCTGCCGATGTATTTCGCTTGTCTGTGGACAGCGCCCAGATTCCCGATGATGATAACAATCTGGTATTAAAAGCAGCCAGATTGCTTTTTGCAACAGCAGGTATAGACGCCGGTGTGGAAGTGACTTTACAAAAAAACATTCCCGTAGCGGCCGGAATGGCCGGCGGAAGCACTGACGCTGCTGCCACCCTGATTGGTTTGAATGCATTATACGATCTCCGGTTCACTACAGAACAGTTGCAGGAAATCGGCGTAAAACTGGGTGCGGACATCCCCTATTGCATCATGGGCGGCACAGCACTTTCCCAGGGCATCGGTGAGATACTTCGCCCCTTACCGGCACCGCCCCAGGCACATCTGGTGATTGCCAAGCCGGACTTGATGATTTCCACCAAATATGTATATGAAAATCTCCATGCCAACAGCTTAAAGGTTCATCCGAATATCGATGGCATGATTGAAGCTTTATCAAATCGGGATTTAATAAAAATGTGCAGTTTGATGGGGAATGTTCTGGAAACAGTGACCGAAAAAGAGAATCCCATCATCACACAGATTAAGGATCTTATGAAGGAACAGGGTGCCACCGGTGCTTTGATGAGCGGCAGCGGTCCCACCGTCTTCGGCATATTTACAGAAGAAGAAAAAGCTAGGAACTGCTTCCAAAAGATACAAGAAGAGAATTTGGCAAAACAATTGTTTCTTACCGGTTTTCACAATACAGATAACCCGACATAATTTTTGACTTTTTTGTTTCACTCCGGTTGTCTTGGAACAGACTTTTTTCCAAAAAGGGGGACAGATATGAACTTAGATATGACATTAGAATCCAATGCTTTTTTACCACTTCGCGACGTGGTTTTCCGCACTTTGCGCAAATCCATTTTGACAGGAGAACTGAAACCCGGAGAACGTCTGATGGAAATTCATCTGGCCGACAAATTAGGTGTAAGCCGTACTCCCATCCGGGAAGCCATCCACATGCTTGAACTGGAAGGCCTGGTAACCATGATTCCCCGTCGGGGAGCGGAAGTGGCCCGCATTACGGAAAAAAGTATGCAGGATGTATTGGAAGTACGTCGTGCGCTGGATGCTTTATGCGCAGAACTGGCTTGTGAGAGAATTACGGAAGAGGATTTGGTTTCCCTGCAGCAGGCCTGCAAGGAATTTGAAAAGTCCGTAAAAACCGGTGATTTAACTGAAATTGCCAAATGTGATGTAGCCCTCCACAATATTATCGTGTTGGCCACCGGCAATGCTCGTTTGGTACAGTTGGTCAACAATCTTTCCGAGCAGATGTATCGATATCGGTTTGAATACATCAAGGACAAAGCCAAACATGCGGCATTGATCGCAGAGCATAATCGTATTCTTCAGGCTCTGATGACACGGGATAAAGCAGCTGCGGCTCTGGCTGCAACGGAACACATCGATAACCAGCAGAATGCGATCATCCGGACCATCCGTTCCGAACAGGCAGGTAAGTAAGGTGAACAAAGACGTTATTTTACATCTCCATTCTACCATCATGCAACCCGGCGAGACCCCGACAGACAGAGAAGCCCAGAACATGCAATTGAAAAAACCTGCCTCCTATTATGAAAAGGAACAGGTGCAGCTCATTTTTTATACGGAAGAAGACCCCGATTCCGGTGCCAAAACAAGGTGTCGCTTAGAAGTACATGACAGAAAGCTTGTGATCATTCGAACCGGCGTGACCACCAACCAAATGGAATTGGTAATCGGTAAAACCACTTCTACCAAATACCATACTCCATTTGGCCTGTTAGAATTTGATGTCACCACCGATACCTTGCAGATCAAGCAGTCGGAAAACGAATTAAAGATTCTGGCCTGCTACACTCTGGCATCAGAAGGATCGGTTGTAAGTAAGCATACGTTGCATATTAAGCTTCTGAATGCTTAGCATACACTGCAGAGCACTTATCATGCTGCTATAACTGCGAAGCTCAGATCGTGTAATCAATGCTACCGAACCCCTTAACGCACGATCAAAAGTTTTTGTCCCGCTTCTATCTCATCACCGGTCAGGTTATTTACCGATTTGATACGATCTACCGGGACATAGAACTGTTTCCCTATTTTCCACAGAGAATCCTGTTCCTCCGCAACCCATATGGAGAAGACAGGCAGCTCATTTTGTTTTTGAATATCCATATCGCTAACCTGAATCCCTGTAATCGCAGGGATTTTTTGTTCTTCCCACAATGCCGTTATGCTTTCTACTCCAAGAGTAATCTCTATTTTGTTTTCCCCTGATACCAGGTAATCGCAGGCTTCTACTTCCAGTATCACATCGGCAAACAATTCCCGGCTGTTGCACTGGGGCCGCAGTCGGAACTCAAAGGGAAGCTGCTTTTTCAGAGTGCAAAGCGTATTTTCGTTCAGATTCTGATAGAGTACGCAGTAAGTCACATAGCCCTTTATCAGCAGCTCCTGTTCCGTCATGTAGCTTTGCTGCACCTTGGGATCGGCGCAAACCCGTAAGACTGTCCCGATATTCTTTTCCTGCTCTGCGATCAATTCTGCCTGCAGTTTATGATGCACTGTAAATTCCTGACACAGTTTCCTGCACTGTAGCCATTCTGTGGTGGTATCGATCTCCTTCTCCACATCATAGACGTCTGCTAAAAGGGGTATTTTTTCATTGGTAAACAAACAAATGGTCAAATCCAGAACCCCATCCAGCTGCAGCAGCCTCTTATCGCCGTTTCCGTCAGCGGCACTTTCTATCTGCATCGCTCCGGGCTCATACAACACCTTCACAAACATGGCGTCGCTGCATCCGTCGCAGGCAAAAGGGCTGTTGATCGGTTCTGTGTACTCGTACCATTCCACATCACCCATATCTGTCTGATAAAGGCAAAACAGTTTCATTTCTCCTGTTATCATGATTTTGTCATCCATAGGTCGAAAGGCCATGGACTGAAACCTGACGTCCGTCCAGATAATCTCCCCGATATCACTTTTTGCCTCCGGCAGTTTCATGGTTTCCCGGATTCGAAAAATGTCCTTTTTCTGCTGCACCAACTCCGTGATGTCGTAATGACACTGACGGTACTCCGCATGCTCTGCCCCGGACAAACCGGTTCCTACCGTCTGTTCTTTCGATTCTTCCGGCATGATCTCCAGGTCAATAATTGCTTTCAGGCTCAGTTTTCTGGAGTTCACAATGGATACGTTCAAATCCTCCACCCGGCCGTGTATCTGAATAGAATCTCCCTGGTTCACCTGCTCCACACTGATTTTCTCCTGAAAAGGCAGTTCTCCCTTCATACATGCCGGTTCCGGCTGCATGGAATCCGTCACATAGAGCACTTCATAAGCCAAGCGGCCGCGAACCATAACCTGATGTTCCAATGTGCGGATTTCTTCCAAAATCACTCTTCCGTGCTCGGAAAGCACCTCTCCCACATCTGGTTTTACATCGGATATATTCACATCTTCTTCCAGCACGATCTGTGATAACAAGTGAGCATTGGCTCCATCTGTATGTATTTTTTTCTGAATCAGTTCCACAAAAAAGCCCCCCTTATGGTCTCACTACACTTGATGTAATGATATGAAGGAAGGCTTTATTTTATAACCTATTTACGCTGTTTTTTCAAAGGACAACCACTTGCTTTTACAGAGCTGTTGTTGTTTCAAAGGACAACCGCTCGCTTTTACAGAGTTGCCTTTTCGGAATCGGACGCCTGTTCCTATTCGCGAACTGCACCGATCAACGATTTGATATCGTCTATTTGGTATCTCTCCAGGTAATCTTTCATACCCTTCACGATTTCCTCGGTAGCATAGGGATTGACAAAATTCATGGCTCCCACTGCCACTCCGGTCGCTCCTGCAAGCATGAATTCAATGGCATCTTCATAGTTGGCAATGCCGCCCATACCGATAATCGGTACTTTCACTGCATTGGCAACCTGATATACCATGCGAACTGCCACAGGTTTGATCGCAGGGCCGGATAATCCTCCGGTTTTGTTGGCGAGCACAAAGCGACGTTTGTGCACGTCGATTTTCATGCCCGTAATGGTATTGATCAGAGAGAGGGCATCTGCTCCGGCAGCTTCAGCCGCCTTTGCCATCTCTGTAATGTCGGTTACATTGGGACTTAATTTCATAATCACAGGCTGTTTGGCATGCTTCTTGATTTCCTGTGTAATGTGGAACAGGGCATCCGCTTTCTGGCCAAAAGCAATGGCTCCCTCTTTGACATTGGGACAGGAGACATTGATTTCCAGCATGTCTACAGGCTGGTCACCCAGTTTCTCCACAACCTCAATATAGTCTTCTACTGTTTTTCCACACACATTCACGATAATTCCGGTATCGAACTGTCTGAGGAACGGAATATCCCGCTCTATAAACACATCGATCCCGGGGTTCTGTAAACCGATTGCGTTCAGCATTCCTCCATGGGTTTCCGCCACCCGGGGTGTGGGATTTCCGGGCCAGGGCACATTGGCAACACCTTTTGTTACAACGGCACCCAATTTATTTAAATCAACAAATTCTGAATATTCCATGCCGGAGCCAAAGGTTCCCGAAGCAGTCATAACCGGATTTTTAAAGGTAACACCGGCAATAGTAACTTGTGTATTCATATCACATTAGTCTCCTTGTCGTTATCCATTAGATTTCCACATCTTCTGCATCAAATACAGGTCCATCCGTACATATTCTTGCATTATGTACATGGGAATGATGATCTACTTCCTTGGTCTTTGTCACGCAGCCGAGACATGCACCCACACCGCAGGCCATTCTCTCTTCCAGTGAAATGTATGCCTTCATATGATGTTCTGCTGCAAAAGCCTTGATGGCACGAAGCATGGGCATGGGTCCACAGGCCATAATCACATCTGCCTGCAGGCCATTTTCCCTGACCGCATCTAAAACATTACCCTTGGTTCCCACAGAACCGTCTTCTGTAGCCACCACAAGGTTTGTTACCTTCTTAAAATCTTCTGCCAGAAACAGATCCCTGTTTCTGTAGCCTAAAACCGTTGTTGTATCTGCCTCTAATTCCTTTGCCAGCTGCAAAATAGGCGGTACACCGATACCACCACCCATCAGCAGCACTTTCTTTCCTCTTCCTGCTTCCAGCGGGAATCCATTCCCCAGGACACCAAGCAGGGCCACCTTCTGTCCTGCCTCATAAGCAGAAAATTCTGCCGTTCCCTTACCTGCCTTACGATATACGAGGCGTAGCGCCGTCTTCTCTTGGTTTACCTGGCAGATGCTGATGGGACGCGGCAGAAGCGTTGCTCCATCCCGGGGATATACTGCAACGAACTGACCGGGTTTTGCATCCTTGGCAAGAGATGTTTCAAGCCACATATCATAGATATCAGGTGCAAGAGTATTTTGAGATATCACGGTTGCTAATTCTTTTTTCTTCATCTGTCTCCTCCAAAAACAACTTGTCCTTTACAAATTGTATAATGTATCACACCGGGAAGTTCCTCCCCTAAAAACGGGGAATTCCATGATTTTGATTGGAATGATTCTACTTTCCGGGTTTCCTCTTGGCTAAACAGCACCAGATCCGCAGGCCCGTTTTCCTGTAAGTATCCTGCATCCAGATGGTATAGATCTGCAGGCGCTTTCGTCATTTTCCGCAAAAGTTCTATCATGGTCAGGTAACCCGGATTCACCAGTTCCCGGATGCCAAGAGACAAAGCTGTCTCTAAACCGATGATTCCGCTTGGCGCCTGGGTTAAGGGTTTTTGCTTCTCTTCTGCCGTGTGAGGTGCATGATCTGTAGCGATCATATCAATGGTGCCATCCTGCAAGCCTTTGATCAAAGCCAGGCGGTCACGCTCCTCACGAAGCGGAGGATTCATTTTCGCCAAAGTACCATGCTTCTTCACCGCTTCCTGTGTCAGGGTAAAATGGTGGGGCGTCACTTCTGCGAACACATGAGGGCTCTTCTTTTTTGCCCGGCGAACCAACTCAACGGCCTCCTCAGAGCTGATATGCTGAATAGAAATATCCGTCTCATACTCTAAAGCCAGGCGTACATCCCGCTCTACCATGGTAATCTCTGCCTGACGTGGTGAACCGGTATACCCCAGTTCCTTGGCCACACCATCATTGATACCATTTTCTGTAATATAGGCAGGATCCTCTTCATGAAAGCTTAAAGGGAGCCCTGTCTCCTGCGCTTTCTCCATGGCAGAACGTACCAGGGCTTCCGATAACAAAGGCTTCCCATCGTCCGTAAATCCTACCGCACCGGCCTCCTGCAAGGCCTTCATATCAACCAGTTCTTTTCCTGCCATGCCTTTTGTGATATTGGCACAGGTAAGAACCCGAATACCATATTGATTACCCCTGGACAGAATATCCTGTATCACTTCCGGACAATCCACCGCCGGATTTACATTAGCCATCAGGACCACTGTAGTAAAGCCTCCGGCCGCAGCCGCTTTCGCTCCGGTCTGCAGATCCTCTTTATAGGTAAATCCCGGATCTCTGAAATGAACATGTACGTCAATCAAACCCGGAGCAGCAATCAGACCGGTGCAGTCTATAACCACCGTTGTCCCTGCATCTGCCCCCGGGTCCTCATCCCCAGTATCTGCTTTTTCTATCTGTTCCAATATGCTTCGCCCCATTCCCGGTTCCGTAATCCGAAAGACCCTGTCTGCTTTCAGCAGGATATCCCGTTGTCCCTGCACCCCGGAAGCCGGATCCATATAGGTCGCGTTCTCTAAAAGTATCATACGTTATCCTCGCAGTCTA
>CALZKI010000093.1 GCA_945787995.1 uncultured Lachnospiraceae bacterium
GGTTTGATTATGATTTTTTTGTTGCTTGGTTTTGTTTCGGCAATATATGAATATGCCGGGGGATATGATGAGGTTCCGGCCACCGTAACGAAGGTATATGTGGCCAGGTCAAGTCATAAAGGACCTGTCACTGAAAAATATAATTTGGAGTGGACCAATAAGGCCGGAGAGATTGCAAGTGAAGAGGCAATACGCAACAAAGACGGTTACTCAGAGGGAGACATGGTGACAATCAAAGTGGATGCCAGAAACCATGATACCATATACGGCAACTATATCCCCTATATGATAGTGTATCTTGTATTGTTTGCCATTTTTGGTTTTGTTGGATTTCGGAAAAAGAACAATGAGAAGGAGATAAAGAACGTATGAATGTAGGCATTCTGGGAGCAGGAAATATAGCCGGAGTTATGGCAAAGACCATCAATGCAATGGAGGATGCTACGCTGTATGCGATTGGCTCCAGAAATTATGAGAAGGCCAAAGCGTTTGCCAGAGAGTATTCTATTGGCAGAGCATACGGAAGCTACGAAGAACTGGCAGAAGACGACAATATTGACTTGATCTATATTGCCAGTCCTCACTCCCATCATTATGAGCACATGAAGCTATGCATAGAACACGGCAGAAATGTACTTTGTGAAAAAGCATTTACCTTCGATAGAAAAGAAGCGGAGGAAATTGTGGCTTTGGCAGCAGAAAAGAAGGTCTATCTTGCAGAAGCGATCTGGACACGCTATATGCCATCCAGACAAATGATACAGCAGGTCATCTCATCAGGAATTATTGGGGAGATTAAGACCGTGACCTGTAATCTTGCCTATCCTATTTCCCATGTGGAGCGAATCATTCGCCCGGAACTGGCGGGCGGTGCTCTTCTGGATGTGGGGGTATATGGCATTAACTTTATCATGATGCATCTGGGCAAAGAATACAAGAAAATCGAATCCTCTGTGATGATGACAGATACCGGCGTAGATGGACAGGAGAGTATCACCTTTCACTATGGGGATGGAAAGATGGCCGTCACAACCCACAGCATATACGGACGTTCTGACCGAAAAGGCATCTTCTATGGTGAAAAAGGGTATATCATCATTGATAATATCAATAATCCCCTCACCATTGACGTATATGATTGTGAAGATCATCTTGTGAAGCACCTGGATGTTCCGGAGCAGATTTCCGGCTACGAGTACGAGATCCGTGAAAGCCTGGAAATGATTCGACAAGGTAAATTGGAAAGCGAATCCATGCCCCTGGAAGATAGCCTGTTTATTATGGGTGTCATGGACGAAGTGAGAGGGTTGTGGAACCAAGGTCAGGATTGATCAGGCGTAGAAACAGAAATCCGAAAATAATTCAACGAAAGGATCAGGAGGATATCGCAGAATGAAACAATATCTGGATTACATCGGTGAACAACTGAAGGCATTGACAGCTATTCCCAGTCCCACGGGATATACAAAACAGGTAACGGAATATGTATTTCAGACCTTGGCAGAAATGGGATATGAACCGCATTATTCCAAGAAAGGCAATGTGGAAGTGACGTTGGGAGGAAGTGAACATCCGCTTCTTCTGGCTGCTCATGTGGATACCCTTGGAGCGATGGTTCGGTCGATAAAAGACAACGGCAGAATCCGTCCCACCACATTGGGAGGACATCAGTGGGCAACTGCGGATGGAGAAAACTGCCTGGTGATGACCAGGGAGGGAAAAATATACACCGGGGTGGTTCTGAATAAAGAACCTTCTGCCCATGTGGCAGACGAGAATGTGGAGCCCAAAGAGGCAAACATGGAAATCCTGTTGGATGAGAATGTCACATCCAAAGAGGAAACACTGGCACTGGGTGTGCAGGTGGGAGACATTATTGCCATGGATCCCCGTACGGTGATTACAGAGAGTGGATACATCAAGAGTCGCTTCCTGGATGATAAGCTTTCTGCCGCAATCCTATTAGGACTTGCCAAATGGGTAAAGGATGAACAGCCAAAACTGTCCAGAAAAGTATCCTTACTTTTTACGGTATATGAGGAAGTGGGACATGGGGGATGCTTCATTCCGGAAGATACAGAAGAAATGATCTCTGTGGATATGGGATGTGTGGGAGATGATCTGGAATGTACGGAACGGAAGGTTTCTATTTGCGCAAAGGATTCCGGAGGCCCCTACAATTACGATGTCACAGGAGCTTTGATCGAGGCTGCAAAACGCGCAAAGGTTGATTACGCAATAGACGTTTATCCTCATTATGGTTCTGATGTGGAGGCCTCCCTGCGAAGCGGTTATGACATCAGGCATGGACTGATCGGCCCCGGTGTGTATGCTTCCCACAATTACGAGAGATCGCATATGGATGGCGTGAAAAACACCTTTACTCTTTTGAAAACTTATATATCTTAGAAAACCATGGGGACGGGGAAAAAGGCTTTTTTCCTGTCCCTGTGGCTCTCGATCTTACAAAGGTTGATTGAGGCGTTATTGAAGAATATGGAGGCTTCGCATGAGTGTGGAAAATGTATTTGGTCTGATCATCTTTCTGTTGGTAGCAGTTTTTATGATGGGCATTGGAGTATGTCAATGGAGGAGTACCAAACCGGTAGGCTTCTATTCCGGGGAAAAGCCACCAAAGGAAGATGAAATATCCGATGTAAAGGCTTGGAATCATAAGCATGGCCTGATGTGGCTGCTTTATGGTCTGGTGATCGTGCTTACATACGGCATAGGAGTTTGCATGGGAGATACCGTCTGGTGTGTCATTCCCATGTGTGGTGGTCTTATTCTACCTGTGCCTGTTATGATTTGGTATCATCATAGGTTGATTAAGAACTATATTTTATAAGAAAATGCTCCGCAAGGATGCGCACGCTTTTGCTGTGGAATAATGTCGCTTAACGCGACTGGGGAGCGGCGCAGAATATCGCGTTGCGATATTCTTTGTTCGGAATATGACCTTTTTGTCAGTTATTCTTTTTTTATAATTTATTTAGAGGCAGTTAATTGCACTGTATGAGGAGGGGGCTTACAATGCTCTCCAAGGACGCTAAAGATTCATAAAACATATTTTTCATAAAACATACATATAGCGACGATGGAGGTGCCTGTATGAATGAGGTTAAGGAACCCAAGAAGCCAATCATTTTTTATTACATGATTGTTATGGTTGTTCTGTTGCTTTTTAATGCTTTGACAATGCCCTGGCTGCTGGAACGGAAAATACAAAATGTGGGATATAATACATTTTTATCCATGACAGAAGAAAAGAACATCGGTTACGTTGAGATTGACAATCAGGAGAATACCATTACTTTCACAGACAAGAATAATGAAGCAATCTATAAAACTGCGATGGTAGAGGATCCGGATTTGACGCAGAGACTATACGATGCAGGCGCTTCTTTCGCGGGAACAGAGATGAAGCAGGCTTCTCCGCTGCTCAGCATTTTTATGACATGGGTTTTGCCTCTTATCATTTTCATTGGCATTGGCCAGTTTATGTCAAAGAAAATGATGGAACGGGTAGGCGGCAAGGATTCCATGATGTTTGGCATGGGCAAGAGCAATGCAAAGGTTTATGTAAAATCCACAAAGGGCATCAAGTTTAAAGATGTGGCAGGTGAGGATGAGGCAAAGGAAAATCTGGCTGAAATCGTAGAATATCTACATAACCCGGAGCGTTACAGAGAAATCGGTGCTTCTATGCCAAAAGGCATTCTCCTTGTAGGTCCTCCCGGAACCGGTAAAACTATGCTGGCAAAGGCTGTGGCCGGGGAGGCCGATGTGCCCTTCTTTTCCATGTCCGGTTCGGAATTTGTGGAGATGTTTGTAGGTATGGGTGCTTCAAAGGTACGAGATTTGTTCAAACAGGCAAAGGATAAAGCTCCTTGTATCGTTTTTATTGATGAAATTGATGCCATCGGAAAGAAGCGAGATGGGCAGATTGGCGGAAATGATGAAAGAGAACAGACGCTGAATCAGCTTTTGACAGAAATGGACGGTTTTGAAGAAAATAATGGTGTCATCATTCTGGCGGCTACCAACAGACCGGAAACACTGGATCCGGCACTGCTCAGACCGGGCAGATTTGACCGCCGCGTTCCGGTGGAATTGCCTGATCTGAAAGGAAGAGAGGCTATTTTAAAGGTGCATGCCAAAAAGGTAAAAATAGCGGATGATGTGGACTTTGAAAAAGTAGCCAGAATGGCCTCCGGTGCCTCCGGTGCCGAGCTTGCCAATATTGTGAATGAAGCGGCACTCAGGGCAGTACGTGATCATCGTTCCTTTGTGACCCAGGTAGATTTGGAAGAAAGCATCGAGGTGGTCATTGCCGGATATCAGAAGAAGAACGCTATTTTAACCGACAAGGAAAAACGTATCGTCGCGTACCATGAGATCGGACATGCATTGGTTGCAGCAAAGCAGACCAATTCTGCTCCTGTACAGAAAATTACCATTGTGCCAAGAACTTCCGGGGCACTGGGGTATACCATGCAGGTGGAAGAAGGAAACCATTATCTGATGTCAAAGGAGGAGATGGAGAATAAGATTGCCACCTATACCGGCGGGCGGGCAGCGGAAGAGATTGTATTCGGTTCGGTTACAACGGGGGCGTCCAATGATATCGAACAGGCCACCAAGCTTGCCAGAGCCATGATTACCAGGTATGGTATGTGCAAGGATTTTGACATGGTGGCAATGGAAGTGCAGACCAATCAGTACCTGGGTGGAGATTCTTCTCTTACCTGTTCCGCAGAGACACAGAAAATCATTGACGAAAAGGTGGTTGAACTGGTAAGGAAACAGCATGAAAAAGCGGCTCAGATTCTGCTGGAAAACAGAGAAAAACTGGATGAGTTATCCCTGTACCTGTATCAGAAGGAAACCATAACAGGCGATGAATTTATGAACATACTGAATGTATAGAAACGGTAGAGGAAAAAGGCAGAGTAATCTGCCTTTTTTTGAATCTACGGTAGACCATGGGGACATGAAAAAAGCCATTTTCCCCGTCCCCGTGGTTTCACTATCATAAAGAAAAAGTAACCCGAGGAGAATGAGAGCATGGAAGCATCATAGATTGATACAGATCTACAGCAAAGTACCAAGATAGTATAGATGGTTAATAGTTGTTAATTTATTACATATAATGTAACAAAAAGGGATTAAAACTTGTAAAAAATGACAAAAAATGCTACAATCCCTATAATCCGTTTTTTGTGATATACGGTTGTCAAAATGTAGTATAGGGGGAAAGGATGCCTTGAAATTTTTACGTAACACAAAAATAACTGTCAGTATAGGTATAGTAGTTGCAGTTTCCTTGCTGATTGGTTTTTCTCTGAACTTTATTATCATGGATGGGCAGATGGATGCTAAAATGACTCAGGAAAGCAATGAACAGTTTGCAGATAGTCTGGCTTTCCAAGAACAGTTGATCGAAGATTATGTGGCGGATGCAGAGCGATATCTGATGCAGTTTTCGATGGCGAAGGAAGTTAAAGAAGCCATTTTGAAAGGATCCACCAGTGACGAGTTTCAGGCATACATAGGGAATTATTATAATTCGCGTGATAATGTGGAGAACGTGTACGTTGCGGATATTAATTCAAAGGTTATTGCATCCTATGTTGAGCCTGCAATAGGTAAGGTGCTGAGAGAAGGTGACAGACTTACCCAATTACATGATGCTCTGAAGAATGGACTATATAACGCAGGTATTATGACATCAGGGTCTACCGGACAGCAGATTTTGTCATTGTACTATCCTATATATGATAATGATAAAATGATTGGATTTGCAGGGGTGGCTGTATATACACAGAACCTTCAAGCAATATTTGATGAGCTAGGGCAGAATATGATGCTTATCGATTCGGCTTCCAATGCATATATTTTTAACGAGGACTACGATAAGATAGGTGGTCAGGTAGAAGATACAGAGGAACTTAGAATTCTGGGTAAGGTTCAGGAAACTGGTGTTGTTAATGATGAGGCACTGATTGGAGGGGTAAGGTACCGAATCGGTGCAAAGATGATTCCGGGCAGAACCTGGGTGTTGTTGGCATATAAGCCCTATGCTGAAGTCTATGAACTTGCCGACAGACTGCATAGCATTATGTTGGGAATTAATGTTGTCACTTTTGCTTTTGTTCTGATAGTACTGATCGTAATCACCAGTTTTCTGTTAAAGGATATAACTAAGATTCTTAATGTATGTAATGTACTCAGAACGTTGGATTTAAGAAACAGAGAGAATTTGAAGGAATATTGTGGCAAGAGCGAGACAGGAAAAATCAGTGCGTCAGTTTTGGAACTGGCAGAGTCGTTGGCAGGAGTTTTGTCAGATGTAAGGCAAAGTGAAACAAATCTTTCAAACAATGTTGAGGCAGTTAAAGCTTACATTTCAAATACAGAAGAACTGACACAGAAGATTGTGGTTAGTATGTCAGAGATTTCTCAGGGGGCTTCTGATCAGGCTGAGGATATACTGGTGGCAGCAGAAGAAGTTTCTAAAATAAGTGATTTGATAGAAGAGAATAATGTGAGTCTGGCAAACTTGAAAGATGGATCTGCAGAGATGGAATTGACATCACAAAATGCTATTGAAATACTTAACAGCCTGAGTCAGATGAGTGAAACAACAGAAGCTGCTATTTCACTTATTAATGAAAAAATGGATATGACTAATAAGGCGACAGAAGAAATTGCTGTTGCTACAGACCTAATCACGAATATAGCAAGTCAAACAAATCTGCTTGCAATCAACGCTTCAATTGAGGCTGCAAGAGCAGGCGATTCGGGCCGTGGATTTGCAGTGGTCGCAGAAGAGATTAAGATGCTGTCTGACCAGTCAGAACAGTCGGCAAGTAAGATCAGAGATATTATTTCCAGCCTGATTTCAACCGTGGAAGAGGCAAATAAGGCTGTTAAGAATGTGTCGGATATTATTACAAGACAGAATAAGGACATAGAAGATACGGAAAAGGCATTTTCACGTGTGATGAGTTGTGTAAAGAAATCTGAACAACAGGTTGAGGAAATAAGTAATAAGAATGACGTCCTCGGAGAGGCAAAGGACACCATAACCGAGTTGATTTCTAACCTGTCTGCAATAGCACAGGAAAATGCAGCAATGTCTTGTGAATCAAATCTCTCAATGGAAGATTTGGGAAGAGAAATGACATCCATTATGAGTGAGATTGACAAGACTTCTCAGGTGGCAGAAGAACTAACTGCCAATATGGAAAAGTTTATTATTTAGGAAACCCTTACAGGCGAAGAAGTTATGAATATATTGAATGCGTAGAGGAAAAAGGCAGAGTTGATCTGCCTTTTTCGTTGTTACCTAT
>CALZKI010000094.1 GCA_945787995.1 uncultured Lachnospiraceae bacterium
CATCCCAACGATTTTTCAATTTATTCTGCAGTCTGTACAACACATTCATGGCATCCAAAGGGGTAATGGTGGAGATATCCACCTCCTGCAATTCCCGAATAATATCTTCGTCCTTCACGGTGGCCATAAAAGAAATCTGCTCCATATCTACATCGTCATACTTTACAGCTTTCTTTTTCTCTGTCTTGGCGCCCTTCACTTCAATGCTTTGAATGGTTTCCGTAATATCATTATCAATCAACTGCTCCAGAATCTCTTTCGCTCTGTCAATTACCATATCAGGAACGCCGGCCAGCTTTGCCACCTGGATACCGTAGCTCTTATCTGCGCCGCCTTTCACGATTTTACGCAGGAATACGATATCGTCTCCTTTTTCCTTCACAGCGATGCAGTAATTGTTCACATTATCAATCTTTCCTTCCAGCTCGGTCAGTTCATGATAATGTGTGGCAAACAGCGTTTTGGCACCCAGTATTTTCTTGTTGCTGATATGTTCAATCACAGCCCAGGCAATGCTTAAGCCGTCAAAGGTAGAGGTTCCCCGCCCGATTTCATCTAGAATCAAAAGGCTCTTTGGCGTTGCATTGCGCAGAATATTGGCAACCTCGTTCATTTCCACCATAAAGGTACTTTGGCCACTGGCCAGATCGTCAGAAGCACCAACCCTGGTAAAAATACGATCCACAACGCCGATATCTGCTTCCGCAGCAGGCACAAAAGATCCCACCTGAGCCATCAGGACGATCAGTGCGGTCTGACGCATATAGGTGGATTTGCCGGCCATATTGGGTCCGGTAATGACACTGATACTATGCTTGTTATTATCCAGAAATGTATCATTTGCAATGAACATATCATTGGGTATCATCTGTTCTACCACAGGATGTCGCCCACCTTTAATCTGTATCACACCTTTGGTATTCAGTTTTGGTCGAACATAATGGTTACGTTCCGCTACCAATGCCAGAGAAGCATATACATCCAGTCTTGCAATCGCCTTGGCAGTTCTCTGAATACGCTCGATTTCTCCGTTGATATGATCACGAATCATGCAGAATGCATCATACTCCAGTGTATAGAGCTTATCTTCCGCATTCAGAATCATATCTTCCAGTTCCTTCAGTCTGGGAGTGGTATACCGTTCCGCTCCGGTCAGGGTTTGTTTTCTGATATAATCTTCGGGAACCAGATCCTTATAGGAATTGGTTACCTCAAAATAGTAACCGAATACCTTATTGTATTTGATACGAAGGTTCTTGATTCCGGTACGTTCCCTGTCCTCTTCCTCCAACTGGCTAAGCCAGGTCTTTCCTTCTGTTTTTGCCTTACGTAAAGTATCTATCTCTTCACTGTAACCGCTCTTGATGATCCCCCCTTCCCTAAGGCCGATAGGGGCTTCTTCTTCAATGGAATCATGGATCAATGCATAGAGATCGGAAAGATCATCCAAATCCTCCTGTACCTCTGATAGCAGCTTGCCCTGCAGATTACGTAGTACGTCCTTTATGCCGGGAAGCATGGATAAGGAGGTTGCAAAGGAAAGAAGGTCCCTGGGATTTGCAGTTTTGTAGCTGATACGCCCCATCAAGCGTTCCAGGTCATAGACCGGATTCAGATACTCTCTGATCTCATCACGAAACATCCCGTTTTGAAACAATTCTTCTACCGCATCCAAACGAGCCTGAATGTCTTCTTCATAAATCAGCGGTTGTTCCAGAAAACTACGAAGCATTCTGCCACCCATAGCCGTTTTGGTTTTATCCAATACACCCAGCAAAGATCCTTTTTTCAGTTTCTCCCGTAATGTTTCCGTCAGTTCCAGGTTCTTTCTGGTAGAAGAATCCAGAAGCATATATTTATTGGTCAGATAAGGATATAAATGGGTAAAGTGGGAAAGGGATATTTTCTGTGTCTCATAGAGATACTGCAACAGTGCACCTGCCGCAATCATTCCGTTGGGGAAATCTTCAATTCCCATTCCAATCAGAGAATTCACATGAAAGTGACGGAGCAAAATGCGTCGGCAGGTGTCCTCATCAAACAGATGTGCGTCCAATGCACTGATGGAGATATTCAGACGATTTCTCAGATCTTCCAGGTCAAATCCGCTTACCATAAACGCATCATTACAAATAATTTCGGAAGGGGCATACTTCATGATCTCATCCAGAAGCTTTTTCAGATCCTCCACTTCTGTGAGATAATAATCACCTGTGGTTACATCTGCCACCGACAAACCAATGGTACCTGTTGTATAGGCGATACACATCAGATAATTGTTCCTGGTGTCATCCATGCCCTGCAGATTCAGATTGGTCCCCGGGGTAACGATTCTGGTTACTTCTCTTTTCACCAGGCCTTTGGCAGTTTTGGGATCTTCCACCTGTTCACAGATAGCCACCTTATACCCTTTTTGAACCAGCTTATTCAGATACATATCAACCGCATGAAAAGGGACGCCGCACATAGGTGCACGCTCCTCCATGCCGCAATACTTTCCGGTCAAAGTGATCTCCAATTCCCGGGAACATGTTAATGCATCGTCAAAGAACATTTCGTAGAAATCTCCAAGACGATAAAACAGAATACAATCCTTATACTCTTCTTTTGTCTCCATATATTTCTGCATCATAGGAGACATTTCCTGTTTCTTACCAGCCATATCTGTATCCTTTTTTCTTATGATTCTCAAAGCATATGCAATCGAGTTCAATAACGCCTCGGCGTTATTGACGGCACTCCCACTGAGATAAAATCCCCTTTATGAGCGATCATAAAGGGGAATGCAAAATACATACTGATCTTATACTTCATGGCCCAGATAATAAAAGCCATGACATTCATCCAATGATACCATCTTATAAGTACCGATCATACCGGCATCTCCGGGAAAATGAACCAGGGTATTGTTGGACATTCTTCCTGTAACAAGGGAAGGATCCTTTTCATTCATCTCCTCCACAAGAACTTCTTCAATACGTCCCTGCATCTTTTTCACCTGTGCTTTGGCTGTTTCCTGCACAGCCGAAAGAACCATGTCAAAATGCTTGGATACCAGGTCCTCGGGTACCTGATTATCCATGGCTGCCGCCGGCGTTCCTGTACGCTTGGAATAGATAAAAGTGAAGGCATTTTCATATCCCACACGACGAACCACATCAATGGTATCTTCCACATCTTCAAGGGTTTCCCCCGGAAATCCCACAATAATATCTGTGGTGATAGCCATATCCGGAATTTCCCGACGGATTTTCTCCGCCAATGCCAAATAGCTTTCCTTGGTATAACGACGGTTCATTGCTTCTAAGATCTTATTGGAGCCGGATTGTACCGGAAGATGAAGATGACGACATACTTTCTTTGATTCCTTCATCACCTGAATCAATTCGTCAGACAGATCCTTGGGATGGGAAGTCATGAAACGAATTCTATGTAGTCCCTCTATCTGTTCCACTTTTCGGAGCAATTCTGCAAAAGAAATCGGTTCCTCCAGATTCGCCCCATAGGAGTTTACATTCTGCCCTAAAAGCATTATTTCCGATACTCCGTCTGCAACCAGACCTTCAATTTCTGTAAGTATCTCTTCCGGAGCCCTGCTTCGCTCTCTCCCCCGCACATAGGGCACAATACAATAGCTGCAGAAATTATTGCAGCCGAACATAATGTTTGTTCCTGATTTGAAGGGATACTTTCTGTCCAAAGGAAGTGTCTCAACGATTTTTGTTGTCTCTTCCCAGATATCAATCACCATGCCCTGATTTTCAAAGGTGGCACAAAGAAGCTCCGCAAACTTGTATATGTTGTGTGTACCGAAAATCAAATCCACGAAACGGTAACTTTGACGAATTTTATCAATCACCGATTGTTCCTGCATCATACATCCGCACAGAGCAATCTTCATGTCCGGATTTTTTTTCTTCAAACTGTGCAGAAAACCAAGACGGCCGTATACTCTCTGGTTTGCATTATCGCGGACAGTACAGGTGTTATAGATAACAAAATCCGCCTGTTCCTCTTCTCTCTTCTCATAACCGATATAGTTTAAAATACCTGCCAGTTTTTCCGAATCTCGTGCATTCATCTGACAACCGAAGGTAGTTACACAGTAAGTGGGTTTACGACCCAGCTTGCAGGTCAGTTCCTCCACATAAGCTTTGGCTTTTTCCATGAACTTCTGCTGTCTTGCAGTTTCCTCTATGTCATTATGTGTATCAAACTTCAATGTATTATTATTCATATTTGTACCAATTCCTTTCACCTTCTGTGACAAGGAATCATCTGTCATTACGCCTTTCTATACAGATCCCCTTACACCTGTAGTTTCTTACAGCAGGCAACTGCCAAAGATCCGGGTCCGATGTGACATGCAACACTTAAGGAAAGAGGTGCCATCGCAATATCAAATCCGGGGAAAGCTGCTTCCACTTCCTGTTTAAACGCTAAAGCAGCATCCAGATCCTTGGTATATGCAATCTGCAGCCATATATTTTCGGGTGTAGCACCACCAAAACGTTTTTCCATATCGGATCGAATCGCATTTAACATAATGGTTTTGCCCTGGTTGACAGTGCGTGCTTTGGCAAAAGCATCCAGCTTTTCTCCCTGTATCTGCAAAACAGGCTTGATTTTCAGTAAGGTTCCAAGAGCAGCAGCTGCAGGCGTAATACGACCGCCTTTTTTCAGATAATACAAGGTATCCAGCATAATATAGATACTGGAATTCATTTTATCCTCTTCCAGAATATCCTTGATTTCCTTCGCAGAAAATCCCTTTTCCTTTAATGCCAGGGCATCCAGAGCCGATTGTCTCTGAGTCACGGAAATCCGCTGATTGTTCACCACCTGTACTTTGCCATCATAATCTTCAGCAAGCATCATGGCACTCTGACAGGAACCGCTAAGTCCGCTGCTCATTGGAATATGTACGATCTCATCATATTCCTTCAGAATGTTCTCCCACATGGTCATAACAGACTCCGGAGAGGGCTGACTGGTATGAATATCACACCCTTTCTCCATCTTGTCATAAAACTCATCCTGTGACAAATCAATATCCTCAAAGAAAGACTCTTCGCCAATCAAAAATGGCATAGGCAAAACAAATATGCCTTTTTCAGAAGCCTCCGACCGGCTAATACCACTGTTACTATCAGTAACTACTGCAATACGAAGTTGTTTGGAATCCATTTTGCAATACCTGCCTTTTACATTTTTACGCACAAAATAAGTTTACTTTTAGATAGACCTAAAGTCAACTGATATTTGGTCATCCTGCTCCAGATATGACTTCAGTAAAACATGCTCCGGTCGCATAAGTTCCGGGTCATCGGAAAGCAGTTTTGTAACATCTTCCTCTGCCTGTTTTAACAGCTCCGAATCGTTGTAAATGTCTCCCAATTGAAAGTACAAGGCACCGCTCTGCCTGAATCCGAACAGATCTCCGGGGCCTCTTCTTTTCATATCCTGACCGGCAATTTCAAAACCGTCATTGGACTTCTCCAGAACCTTCAACCGGTCCGTAATTTCTTTCTTTTTGGCATCTGACATAAAAATACAGTATGACTGTGCATCCCCTCGGCCCACACGTCCTCTCAGCTGATGGAGTTGTGCCAGGCCGAAGCGCTCTGCATTTTCCACCATCATAACGGTTGCATTGGGTACATTCACCCCCACTTCCACAACCGTAGTAGATACCAGAATATCAATATTGCCGGCACCGAATTCCTGCATCATGCGGTTCTTATCCGCAGGTTTCATTTTCCCGTGCAACGAGGCAATCCTAACCGATTCCGGGAACTCACCTCGCAATTTCTTTGCATAATCATTCACGTTTTCCAGGCCTTCCAATTCGCCTTCTTCCACCATGGGACAAATCACATATACCTGATGCCCCTGGGCAATCTGTTTCTTCATAAACTGATATGCATTCTGCCGAAAAGATTCATCCACCACACAGTTTTTAATAGGTTTACGTCCCACCGGCATTTGATGAATCACAGAAAGGTTCATATCTCCGTAAAGGATCATGGCCAAGGTACGAGGAATAGGCGTTGCACTCATAACCAGAATATGGGGAGTCAGTCCTTTGTCAGAAAAATGCATTCTCTGTTTCACCCCAAATCTGTGCTGTTCGTCAGTTACTACCAATGCCAGTTTCTGAAAAGCCACAGGTTCCTGAATCAGTGCATGGGTTCCCACCACCATCTGACAGGTGCCTTCTTCTATCTGCCTGTATATTTCTTTTTTATTTTTAGCAGTTACAGAGCCTGTCAGCAGACGGATATTCAAACCAAGCTGATAGGTTTCATTCATTTGACAGAAATTCTCAAAATGCTGAGTAGCCAGCACCTCTGTAGGTGCCATAATGGCACTTTGATATCCGTTGGTGGTTGCCAGCAGCATGGCCAGGAAAGCCAAAATAGTTTTACCGGAACCCACATCTCCCTGCACCAAACGGCTCATGGCATATGGACCGGTCATGTCTGCTATGATTTCCGAATATACCTGCAGCTGATCCTTCGTCAACCGATAGGGCAACTGTTCCATCAGGCGCTTCACCTGAGCGGTTTCCACCATGGGAAATGCATTATCCACCTGCTTTGAGGTATCTTTCAGCAGACGCATTTTTAACAGAAAGAGAAAAAACTCCTGATATACCAGCCGGTCTCTTGCCTGGGCAAGCAATTCATAGGTATCCGGGAAGTGCATCTGTGTAACCGCAAATTCATAAGAATCCTGATATCTTTCAGCCGGAAAACAAAAGTGCAGCATATCTTCAGAAAGAAATCGTTTTTCCGCCTCCAGTGCTTTTTTCACAGACTTTCTCATGGTGGTATTGGTCAGCCCTTTTGTCAAAGGATAGATAGGTTGCAGGGTATCCCTAAGGGTATCATACTCTTCCGGTGAATACATTTTGGGATGATCCATCACGTATGCTTGTCCTTTCACCTGCAGGGAACCACGAAAGACATATTTCACGCCAAACTTCAGCGTATTTTTCAAATAAGGCATGTTGAAAAAGGTGACCCGAAATTTATCTCCCCGGGCATCAACTGCCACAAAGGATTGGACAGATATATTCTTCATCCGTTTGTTGGTAAAGGAATGAGACATGATCACTGCCTGTATGGAACAAAGCTGCCCGGAAACAGCCTCCCCCAGAGTGATCTCTTTCTCAAAATGATCATAGGCTCTGGGAAAAAACTGAATCAGTTCCCTTGTGGTTGTAATATGCAGTTTTCCGAATAGGGCTTCTGTTTTCTCACCAACGCCTTTGATTTCCCCAATTCTCATAGAAATACCTCATAGTTCATGAACACCTGGTCGTCACC
>CALZKI010000095.1 GCA_945787995.1 uncultured Lachnospiraceae bacterium
AAACGTTATCTGTCCATGATGCTGAAAAAAGAAGCCCAGGAACAGAAATAGAATGAAACTATCCAACCATAGAAAAGATAGCGAAAACAGTTCCGCAGAGAACAACACAGAAGACTACCATGCCAATCATAATGATCTTGACCATTTTTGTCTCTTCCTGTGCTAGCTTGTACTGCATATTGAACTGTTCTTCGTCCTCCGGTTTATACATGGTATTTCCTGCGCCGCAGGAATGACAATACTTTTCACCGCTTTTGATCGGCATACCACAATATTCACATTTTCCCGTTATCATATCCATACCCCTTTTCCAAGTATTTCGGCGCAATCGCCTGATGTTAGGTTGATTATACTATACAACTACGCTATAGCAAACATCCCGGAATAAAAAAGAGTTGCAGTGAGTAGCAGAAAACTCTTTTAAAGAACTTCAGGGAAGGAATGCCATTGCGAAGAGGGAGAAAAACCATTACAGTAGATATATACACTTTCAGACAAAAGTTTGAGGAGGCAAGAATATAGGGGGCATCCGGAAAAGAGGATAAGAAAGATTTCCCGAAGAAGCATCAGCTGGCATTCTTGTTCGATGATGAAACGGCATTGTTTTGTACCTAATGTGTCAGGGACATCGCGTATAGAGGCACCAAGGATGTTGCGGGTAATTGTGTCAGGACGTTGCCTTTATAGGTGCCAAGGATGTTGTTATTTGTCACCAAAATGTGAGGTGTGAAATGAAATTTCGCGTACAGCAGATTTCCCAGGGAGAAGATGAACTGATTCTGCGTTACAGACAAATGAATAGCGAAGTAAAGGAAATTCTCACATTTATGGAGCGTCGGGAAAGAAAACTGGCAGGCAAAATAGATGGGGAGACCGTTTTTTTTCTGCCGGAGGAAATCCTTTATATCGAAAAGGTGGATGAGAAAACCTTTGCCTATACCACAGAACAGGTGATTCAAATGGATGTATCCCTGTCTATGGCAGAACTTATGCTGGATGACATCAGATTTTTTCGGTGTAGTAAATCCATGATCCTAAATGTGAACCGGGTGGAGCGACTGAAAAGCCTTCCTTCCAACAGAATCGATGCTACCCTGCAGAATGGAGAGCATATTATGATTTCCAGAACCTACGCATCGGAGTTCAGAAAACTCCTGAGAGGTGAGTAGATTCAAGTACGCCACCGGCGTACTTGCCGCGAGACGCGCGCTCCGAAGGAGTTTTCATCTGCGCACCTGAAGCGGGGGACACCCCGGCTGAAAGTTGTAAATTGCTTCGCACGACAGAAATGAGGGATATTGATATGATATTTCGAAAAAAAGTAAAAGCGGATAGTGACAAACCTTCCTTGTGGGAGAGATATCTGACCAAGGAAATAGGAATTGAATTCAAAGCCTGCCTTTATTTTTATGCTCTATTGTTTTTTTATTGTATTTATCGGATCTGCACAGGAAACACGGTGGCAGATATTCTCCACATGGCAGAGATGATTTTCCTGGCATACATCATTGGATATGTGCAGGTATATTTACTATGGAATTTTGATGAGGCAGACACCATCGGGAGAAAGGAAGTCTTGGGGATATCTATCTGTACGGCCATCTACACAGGCGTTTCCTATTGGCTCAAATGGTTTGACAGGAATCTGTACGTTACGATTGGGTTTGCGGGATATATAGTTTTCCTGTTCGTATGTGTCTATCTGGTGTATAAATGCAGAAGAAGGATCGATGATAAAATCATGAACAGTAATCTGGAGTTGTTTAAAACCAGAAATAAGTGGGATGAATAGTTCGGTTATTGGAGCAATCCAAAACGATATCGGACGGGTCGAAAATGTAAATGAAGTGCAACTTGCGGAGAAAAAAGTGTCACTAACGGGGGCTGGTATTGCCTCCGTCTTTTTTTTATGTCATAAGTAGATTGTACCGAGCAGGAAAGAAAATAAGGAGGAATGACAGATGGCTGATGGGAAAAAGATAATTGAGGTGGAACATCTGACCAGAGATTATGGCGGCGGAAGAGGTGTTTTTGATGTGTCTTTTCAGGTGGCAGCAGGTGAAGTCTTTGGCTTTTTGGGGCCAAACGGAGCGGGCAAGACGACCACCATTCGTCATTTGATGGGATTTTTGAAAGCCAAAGAGGGAGGCTGCAGGATCAATGGTCTGGATTGCTTTAGGGATAGAGAAAAGGTGCAGCAGATGCTTGGGTATCTGCCCGGAGAAATCAGCTTCTTTGATGATATGACCGGGATAGAGTTTCTGGACTTTGTGTCCGGATACAGAAAGGACAAAGGGGAGTCCAGACGAAAAGAACTTATGGATATGTTTGATCTGAATCCTCATGGCAAAATCAAGAAGATGAGCAAAGGAATGAAACAGAAGGTTGGTATTGTGGCAGCCTTTATGCATGATCCTCAGATTCTGATTTTGGATGAACCTACCAGTGGGCTGGATCCTTTGATGCAGAATCGCTTCATAGAACTGGTGGAAGCGGAACGCGAGAAGGGAAAAACCATTCTCATGTCCAGCCATATGTTTGAGGAAGTGGAAAGAACCTGCCACAGAATCGGTATCATTCGTGCCGGAAAACTGGTGGCGATGGATCAGGTGGAAGCCCTTCGTGAGCAGTATATGACGCCCTATACGGTAACCTTGGAGTCGGAGGAGATGGCAAAGGCTTTTGCAAAGGACTTTCAGGGTGTTTGTCAGGGAAGAAGCGTAACGGTCAGCGCAAAGAGAAGCCTGGAAGAAGTATTCATGCAGTATTACGGAGGTGAGGAACATGCTGAATAAAACCTTGTATTGTAGAGAAATGAAAAGAAATGTGAAACTGTTGGTTCTTTTTGGCATGATTATCTCTATGTATGTATATATCATCATCAGTATGTATGATCCGAAAATGATGGAAATGATGGATAATTTTGCCAAGCTGATGCCGGAACTGATGGCTGCCATGGGAATGACCACAGATACAGCCAATCTGATGGCATTTATGATTTCTTATCTGTATGGCTTCATTCTCCTGATATTCCCCATGGTTTTTTCCATTTTACGGGGACACGGACTGGTGGCAGCCTATGTGGATAAGGGCTCTATGGCTTCGCTTCTGGCAGCACCTGTGAAAAGACGAACGATTATTCTGACACAGATGGCAGCACTGATCAGCGGCATTGTGATCCTGGTGGTATACAGTACAGTACTGGAATACGCATGTGCAGGGGTGCTGTTTCCGGGAGAACTGGAAGGACAGAAACTTCTTCTTTTGAATGCCGGATTGTTATGCCTGCAGTTGTTTATCGGAAGTGTGTGCTTCCTGGCTTCCACGATCTTTTCCGATTCCAAATACAGTATTGGCTTCGGCGCCGGAATCCCGGCACTCATGTATGTGATACAGATGCTGGCCAATGTGGGCGGCGCAGCGGAAAAAGCAAAATATTTTTCCTTTTTCACGTTGTATGCACCGGACAAAATAGTGAACGGTGAATCCGGTGGTATCAGTGGCATAGTCATCCTGCTGGTTGGCGCAGTGATTCTGTATGCCGCATCAGCGGTCATTTTTGAGAAGAGAGATTTGGCTATATAATGTGACGTTACATAGCAGATAAGACTTTTCAGGTGCATCTCACCTTCAATAGTGCCTTGGCACTCTGAAAATAATGAATAGACGGGCAGGTTTATTGGTTAAACTTTAAACCTGCTCTTTTATTTTGCTAACTTTATACACAATAAATTATGGTACAATAAATAAGGTTGAAAAAATAAGCAGCCCCGTTGGTAGAGTATCGGGGTTATTTTTGCAATGTAGAAAAGATTGGAGGCTTGGTTGAAATGAGCGATATTATGAAGCTGGCACAGGATCATAAAGACACAATTCTTGCAGACAGGCGTTTTCTGCATACCCACCCGGGAGTCGGGTTTGCTATCGAAGACACCCTGGAATATGTGAAAGAACAGCTTGAACAAATGGGGTATGAACCCGAGAGATGTGGCAGAGCAGGTCTTGTGGCAACCGTGGGAGGTAAAAAGCCGGGAAAGGTTTTCCTGCTTCGTGCAGATATGGATGGCCTTCAGGTAAAGGAAGAAGCGGATGTGGATTATCCTTCTATGAATGGATGCATGCACGCCTGTGGACATGATATGCATACAGCCATGCTGCTTGGTGCGGCTAGAATATTGAAGGAACAGGAATCGGACATTTGCGGAACTGTAAAGCTGATGTTCCAACCGGCAGAGGAAATATTTGAAGGTTCCAATGACATGATTCAGAATGGATTGCTGGAGAATCCAAAGGTGGATGCTGCACTGATGATTCATGTGATGGCCGGAATGCCTTTTCCTGCCGGAACGGTTATTGTCAGCAATCCGGGAGTCAGCGCTCCTGCGGCAGATTATTTTACCATAACCGTGCAGGGAAAGGGATGTCATGGTTCCAGCCCCAACAACGGGGTAGATCCTATTACAGTAGCTGCTCATATCATTACCGGTTTGCAGGAAATAAGTGCCAGAGAATTGGCCATTTCCGATGAAGCAGTGATTACTTTGGGCAGAATACAGGGAGGAAATGCAGGGAATGTGATTCCGGATCAGGTGGAGATGGAAGGAACCATCCGAACCTATGACGAGGAAGTCAGGGAGTTTATCAAAACCAGACTGGAGGAAATGTGTGCGGGAATCGCCGCATCCTTCAGAGCTGAAGCCAGAGTTTCCTTTGGCAGCGGCTGTCCCACATTGGTAAACGATAAAGCACTGGCCGAAGATGCATTGTCCTATTTACAGGAGCTGCTGGGAAAAGAAAAGGCCTTTTCCACGGCCCAGCTGACTGCCATGGCAGGCGATTCCAAAGCTTCCAAGTCGGCAGGATCAGAGGATTTTGCATACGTCAGCCACAAGGTGCCCTCTATTATGCTTGCACTGGCAGCAGGACAGCCGGAGAAAGGCTTCTGTTACCCACAGCATCATCCTAAGGTAAAGTTTGATGAAGAAGCTTTGCCCACAGGGGCTGCAGTATATGCTTACGCAGCTATGCGATGGTTGGAAGAGCATGGCTCTAAATAGTTGCGTAAATTGGCAATTGTTGCTATACTTACCTGGATTGAGTTATTGAAAAGGATAAGCCAAAGGGACAGGAAAAAAACCATTTTCCCCGTCCCCATGGTACAGAGAGGAGCGAAACGAAATGGTTTCATGGAAAAATCTTGATACGCTGGCAAGCTTTGCTGCATTGAAAGAAGCAGACAAGGTGGTTGTAAAAGATGTTATGGCCGGTGAAAACGGGGCAAAGAGAGTAAAAGAATACAGCGTACCCATGGCGGATGGTATGATATATAACTATGCTGCAAAGGCTGTGGACGAGGCTGTTCTTGCAAAGCTGCAGGCACTTGCTGATGAAGCAGAACTGACAGAGAAATATGCAGAACTGTATAATGGTGCTGTGATCAACACCGGTGAGAAGAGACTTGTGCTTCATCAGTTGTGCAGAGGCCAGCTTGGTGAGGATGTGGTTGCAGATGGTGTGAACAAGAGAGAATTTTATGTGGCACAGCAGAAGAAAATCGAAGAGTTTGTAACCAAGGTACACAATGGTGAGATTACCAATGCCGCAGGAGAGAAATTCACCACTGCAGTGCAGATTGGTATTGGCGGTTCCGACTTGGGCCCTCGTGCTATTTACCTGGCTCTGGAAAACTGGGCAAAGAAGACAGGTAACTTTAAGATGGAAGCAAAATTCATCTCCAACGTTGACCCGGATGATGCTGCGGCAGTGCTTGCTTCTATTGATGTGGCACATTCTATTTTCGTATTGGTATCCAAATCCGGAACAACCCTGGAAACCTTGACAAACGAATCCTTTGTAAAGGATGCTCTTGTGAAAGCAGGATTGAATCCAAGCAATCATATGATTGCTGTTACTTCCGAAACATCACCTCTTGCAAAGAGCAGTGATTACCTTGCTGCATTCTTTATGGATGACTATATTGGAGGACGTTTCTCCTCTTCTTCCGCAGTAGGCGGAGCCATTCTTTCTCTGGCATTCGGTCCTAAGGTATTTGCCGACTTTCTGGATGGTGCTGCAGCAGAAGATAAGCTGGCAACAAACAAAGATATTAAGAAGAATCCTGCATTATTAGATGCTTTGATCGGTGTATATGAGAGAAATGTACTTGGTATGGGAACAACTGCGGTGCTTCCTTACTCTCAGGCATTGTCCAGATTTCCTGCACATTTGCAGCAGGCTGACATGGAATCCAATGGTAAGAGCGTAAACAGATTCGGCGAACCGGTAAGTTACGTGACAGGCCCTGTTATCTATGGTGAGCCCGGTACCAATGGACAGCATTCCTTCTATCAGTTATTACACCAGGGAACAGATATCATCCCTTTACAGTTTATTGGCTTCAAGAACAGCCAGTGTGGTGTGGATGTAGATATCCAGGGAAGCACTAGCCAGCAGAAGCTTTGCGCAAATGTGGTGGCACAGATTGTTGCTTTTGCCTGCGGTAAGGAAGATGAGAACAATAATAAGAAATTTGAGGGCAATCGTCCTTCCAGCATTATCATTGGTGAGGAGTTGACACCTCAGGCAATGGGTGCCCTTCTTTCTCACTTTGAGAACAAGATCATGTTCCAGGGCTTTATCTGGAATGTAAACAGCTTTGACCAGGAAGGTGTGCAGCTGGGTAAGGTTCTTGCCAAAAAGGTTCTTGCACACGAAACAGATGGCGCCTTGAAGGCATACAGTGATCTCTTTGGTATTTAATTCAGTACAATCCTCGAAAAACGGGCAAAAAAGTTGACAGATATGATGGGACGCATATAATAAAGTGAAAATACCGAATGGTATTAACACAATTGTTGTTTCGCAACAAAGTCGGCAGACGGAAGCGGAAGTTACAATTTGGAGAACTTTTTGTTTGTCGCGAGAGGAGTACATTATGATGGAAAAAATGATTAATTTACCAAATATGGATGCGATTCATGAATTTGTGCAACATGCCAGAGAAACCGGAGATATGGTGCTGGTTACAAAAGATGGATTTAAGGTACAGTTAGACGGAGCATCCGTGCTTGGTATGATGTCTGTAATCGGACAGAACATTCGCGTGAAATGTTTCGGAAATGCGGATCCCTTGAGACACATTTTTGAGCAGTACAACGTACTCGGATAAAAGTGTTTAGAGATGCTTTCGAACCGGGATATGAAATAGGAATATTTATTGTAATTGATGAAAAAAGCCAATGGAGCGCCATTGGCTTTTTTCATCGTATAGGA
>CALZKI010000096.1 GCA_945787995.1 uncultured Lachnospiraceae bacterium
GTATTGGAAAGTAGAAAAGACAGGAAATAATTTCTTGGTATTGAAAAGTAGAAAGATCCTGAATGGAGTAGAGAAATGGTAAATGAAGAAAAAATGAGACAGGCTGCCAGACTGATGTTGGAGGCAATCGGTGAGGATCCGGAAAGAGAAGGACTTGTGGATACCCCCGAACGTATTGCAAGAATGTATACGGAATTGTTCTCTGGAATAGGGATGACAGCGGAACAACATTTGAAGAAAACATTCACGGTGGAGACCGGTGATATGGTATTGGAAAAAGATATTACCTTCTATTCCATGTGTGAACATCATTTCCTGCCTTTCTTTGGAAAAGCGCACATTGCATATGTTCCTGACGGAAAAGTAACCGGATTGAGCAAGCTTGCAAGGACTGTAGAGGTGTATGCCAGACGGCCTCAGCTGCAGGAACAACTGACAGCACAGATCGCTGATGCTATCATGGAATACTTACAGCCGAAAGGGGTTATGGTAATGCTGGAAGCAGAGCATATGTGTATGACTATGCGTGGGGTAAAGAAACCCGGGACAACTACATCAACCATAACCACAAGGGGTGTCTTCGAACAGGACATGGTGTTGCAGAATCGTTTCTTTGCAATGCTTGGAAGAGGTGCAAGCATTGAATAAAATTAACAAGATATTAAATCATGATTTATTTAAAGAATGTTATGCCAAAATTGAAGCATGTGAGAAAGACAGGAAATTCTGTCATCATGATATGGTGCACTTCTTAGATGTGGCCCGGTTGGCGACCATTTTTAATGAACGTTACCACCTGGGGATTTATAAGGAACTGATCTATGGAGCGGCTCTTCTTCATGATATCGGCAGATTCCGCCAGTATGAAGAGGGAGTCCCGCATGATGTGGCAAGTGCACAAATAGCAACCGTTATCTTAAAGGATTGCGGTTATAACGAGCAGGAAGTTCGTTATATTGTGGAGGCAATCAGCAATCATAGAGATGCTGCTGTGGCAGAGCAGGATAACCTGTCCGGCATACTCTATAAAGCTGACAAAATGAGTAGAAGCTGCTTCGCTTGTAAGACAGAAAAAGAATGCAACTGGAAGTCAGACAAGAAGAATATGCAATTATTCTGGTAAAGCTATCCCAAGCATTGTAAGTTTTGTGAAATTCAAAAATGCTTCGGAGGTATGTTTACAGGGCTTTTTTGTTGGAGATTGAAAATCATCTCGAGAAAAGAAAGGATCGATGTCTAGCCATGAAAATAGGAAACACAGAGTTTGATGTATCCGGAAAAAAGCATTATATCATGGGAATCTTAAATGTTACGCCCGATTCCTTTTCGGATGGCGGAACACATAACACCATAGAGACCGCCCTTCGGCACACGGAGCGAATGATTGATGAAGGGGCACATATGATTGATGTGGGTGGAGAGTCTACCAGACCCGGATATACGAAGATATCAGATCAAGAGGAGATCGAAAGAATCGCCCCAGTTATAGAAAAAATTAAAACAGAATTTAACATTCCCATATCGCTGGATACTTATAAAAGTGAAGTGGCCAAGGCGGGATTGGCAGCCGGTGCTGACCTGATCAATGATATTTGGGGGCTTCAGTATGATGGGAAGATGGCAGATGTAATTGCCGCTGCTAATTGTCCCTGTTGTCTGATGCACAATCGCAGAGAGGCAGTTTACGGCGACTTTCCGGCTGAGTATTTGTCTGATATGAAAAGAATTGTGGATACGGCATTGTCTGCGGGAATCAAAAAGGAACAAATGATTCTGGATCCGGGTATTGGTTTCGGGAAAGATTATCAACAGAATTTGGAAACCATGGCTCATCTGGAGGATCTGGTTGCAATGGGATATCCGGTGCTATTGGGTACCAGTCGGAAATCAATGATAGGATTAACTCTGGATTTACCTGTCACAGAGAGAGTGGAAGGAACCCTTGCCACAACGGTGTACGGGTGTATGAAAGGCGTTCTTTTCTTCCGGGTACATGATGTAAAGGAAAACGCCAGAGCACTTCGAATGACGGAAGCAATGATGCTGTGAACATCTCTTTGCGGAAGATATTTCCGGAAGGATCATTATAGTAATGAGGTATGGTTGATAACGCATGAATTTGGAACAGTATGATCAGATTATCATTGAAGATTTGGAAATATACGGATACCATGGAGTATTTCCTGAAGAAAATGAAAAAGGACAGCCCTTTCTTGTAAATGCTATTTTATTTACTGACACAAGGAGGGCGGGAACCACGGATGAATTGGAGCATTCTACCCATTATGGAATTGTGTGCAATGTATTGCATGATCTGATTGGGGGAGAACCTCACAAATTGATTGAGACAGTGGCTGAGGAAGCTGCCAGAGAGGTACTTCTTCAGTTTCCCCTGGTTCGGGCCATTACGTTAGAAGTGCGGAAACCGGAAGCACCCATAGAGCACCCTTTCCGCTCTGTATCTGTTAAGATAACACGCGGTTGGAAAACCTGTAGCGTGGCTTTCGGCTCCAATATGGGGGATTCGAAAGGGTTTGTTGATCAGGCAATCGTTGCATTAAGAGAGATACCGGATATTCGTGTATTACGGGTTTCAGACTACATAAAAAGTAAGCCATATGGGGGCGTGGAGCAGGAGGATTTTCTGAACGGGGCATTGCTGTTGGAAACCTTGCTGACACCACAGGAATTGCTGGAGCAACTGCACAGAATAGAACAGCATGCCCATAGAGAACGAACGGTAAGATGGGGCCCCAGAACACTGGATCTGGATATACTAATCTACGATGATGTGGTGATGGATACGGAAGAACTGACTTTGCCCCATAAGGATATGCTGAACAGAGATTTTGTGATGAAGCCGCTTGCCCAGGTGGCACCGGGACAGATACATCCTGTGGAAAGGAAAACAATAAGACAATTGTGGGAAGCTATGAAAATAACCCACGTATACAGCTGAGCAATATTAAAACAAAAACGCCTGAAGGTTGAAAAATATTTCTGCCTCCGGGCGTTTATTTTCGCATTCCGGGAAAAGATTATTTTGGATTTCCCGGCAATATTTTTCTTACTTCTCTTCAGAAATGTTCTTCAGCGCAGCCGTAACAGCTTCGCTAAATTCATCTTCGTAAATCGGTCCAAAGGTACTTTGCCGATAGATAGGTACGATGTTGTTGTACTGACTGTAATATACATAATCAGAGGTAACATTGACATCATGGTAGATTCCGGTGCGAACAATTTCCGGATTGGAACCATCAATATTCATACGCTTGATCGCTGGATTATCACCGGCACTGACACAGTAGTAAATGATACTTTTGTAAACATTAAAAGTATCCACAAAATCGTTGGTCAATACTTCCACATTGGTATCGTTGATAGCTCGCCTGCAAAGGTTGTATTTGCCATCCATAGTCAGGTAATAAATGTAACCATTGTCGTAAACAGGATTCCAGACGGGAGTGTCCCATAATCGGTTGCTGACTCCTGTTTCCAGATCTGCAGCATAAAGGAAATGGCCATCTGCAGCATTGGAGTAATACAGAGTTCCGTTCACCACAGAGGAAGGGTCGATCACCTGAGGAGACAGCGTTGTTTTTTCTTTGCTTTCAACAGACTGTTTTACCAGAGTGGTACCGGTGTCGGTAGATTCCTGATAATACAGGTAGTTGCCATAATATTGCATGGTAATTCCGGCATTGGTGTTCAGGTTCACTGTTTTTTCTCCATCCAGGCGACAGGAATAGACGCCTGCATTTCGCGTCAGTGAACCCAGACCGGAGATGGTGGAACGCTCTGAAAGCATGCAGTAATACAGATTGTTTCCCACGGCATTGATGGAATAGGTTCTGTTCTTGTTCAGACGTTCGAAAGAACCGTCCTCATATTTCATCCGATACAAAGCACCTCCATCATAGCTGTTGGAAAAGTAGAGATATCCGTCATATTCGCAAAACAGCCCGCCATTCTGCAGATTTCCTGCAGAATTGCCTATTGCATTCGGCGGCACAACAATTTCATTTTTGCCTCTGAAAATAATGAATAAGACTACAACTACTGTAATAAGTATAATTGCTGCCAGGATTGCCAGCAGAATGATGAAACTTTTTTTGGATAATTTCTTCATAATTCCCTCATGATTCATTCGTGTATTTCGTTGAACTAAGATTAGTATAATGATAAAATATATTGTTAGCAAGGATAGAAAACAAACAGGATGGATAAAAACAATGGATTTATTGGAATTGCGTAATAAACTGGATCAGATAGACGCACAAATAGTAGCGCTTTATGAGGAGAGAATGGAATATTGTTCCCAGGTGGCAGATTTCAAAATAGCTACCGGGAAAAAGGTTCTGGACCGTGAAAGAGAATTACAGAAGCTACAGGCAGTTAAGAGCCTTGCACATAATGAATTTAACAGAAAAGGCATACAGGAACTGTTTGAACAGATTATGAGCATGAGCCGTAAACTGCAATATCAGAAGCTGGCAGAGAAAGGGGCTATAGGAAGATTGCCTTTTATTGGTGTAGACAATCTGGAAACAAAAAAGGCCCGGGTGGTATTTCAGGGAGCTGAAGGCGCTTATTCTCAAATGGCCATGGAGAAATATTTTGGTAAAGAAGTGAATGCATACCATGTGGATTCCTTCAGAGATGCCATGGGTGCTCTGGAGGAAGGCAGTGCTGATTTCGCAGTTCTTCCGATTGAAAATTCTACAGCCGGAATCGTGACCCAGATATATGATCTGCTTGTGGAATTTGAGAATTATATCGTAGGAGAACAGATTATCCAGATTGAGCATTGCCTCATGGCTGTTCCGGGCACCACCATGGATCAGATTGACACAGTTTTTTCTCACCCACAATCCCTGATGCAGTCTGCAAAGTTTTTGAATGAACATCCGGACTGGCAACAGGTGAGCATGCAGAACAATGCTTTTGCTGCAAAGAAAGTACTGGAAGACGGAAAACATAATCAGGCGGCAATCGCCAGCGAACACGCAGCAAAAACCTATGGTTTGGAGATCTTGGAAAAGGGAATCAACCAGTCCCAGACCAACTCCACCAGGTTTATCATAGTATGTAATCAGAAGATATTCAGAAAGGATGCAGAGAAGGTCAGCATCTGCTTTGAATTGAATCATGAGAGCGGCTCCCTGTATCATATCCTGTCTCATTTTATCTACAACAACCTGAATATGACAAAGATTGAGAGCAGACCCATAGAAGACAGAGATTGGGAATACCGGTTCTTCATCGACTTTGACGGAAATCTGGCGGAAAGCTCCGTCAAGAATGCTCTCAGAGGCTTGCGGGAAGAAGCACGCAATATGAAGATATTGGGGAATTATTAAATATCAGATAATCCTATCGATTTATCAATCAAGTACTCAATAAATACATCTATAAAAACGGAGAAACAAACAATGTTAACTGATGAATTGATCATATATACAGACTTTGACGAGAATGAGATCCTTTTTGATGTGGTCAGTCTGTTTGAAGCCGCGGAAGAGGACGGGCTTTTGCAGAATACGGATTCCTATCGACAGGAAACTCACTATATGCAGAAGCATCAGCTTTTGAAAAAAAGATACTTCAAATGTATGCACCGACTGACAGAGCATGCTGCAACACATGGTTTTTTTGGCAATATCTGGCATTGCTATTTAACCAATTTGCTGGTAAATCATGAGAACAGTTACAGCCGGGCATCTGAGATCAGGGGAAATATCGAGGGCAGTATCAACAAACCTGTGCTGCATGACATGAGGCTTTTTAAGGAATTGTTTGCATATAATTTTGAACAGCTGGCAAAGAAGCTGGGGCTGGAGGAGGTCTTTGATGTAGCCGGTTATGAGGCGGATTCCCAAAGCGGCAAAATCTACAATACCCGTATCCGGGACAGAATCTGCCAGCTGTCTGTCAAATTGGCCGGTGCAAAGGACGGCACCGAAATGAAAGAGGTGCTGACCCAGTTTTACAAGGAATACGGTGTGGGTCGTTTTGGGTTACATAAGGCGTTTCGTGTGGTGCATGATGATAAAGGCGTTCAGATTGTACCTATTTTAAATATTGCCCATGTGAAATTGGATGATCTTGTGGGGTATGATATTCCGAAGAAAAAACTGACGGACAATACGGATGCCTTTGTGAATGGCAAAAAATGTAATAACTGCCTTCTGTTTGGCGATGCGGGAACCGGAAAATCCAGTAGTATTAAAGCCATTGCAAACGAATATTATGATCGGGGACTACGTATTATCGAAATATACAAGCATCAGTTTCAGGATTTGAATGATGTGATTGCCCAGGTAAAAAACAGAAACTATAAATTTATCATTTATATGGATGACCTTAGCTTTGAAGATTTTGAAATCGAATACAAATATCTGAAAGCCGTGATCGAAGGCGGTCTGGAAAAGAAACCGAATAATGTACTGATCTATGCAACCTCCAACAGAAGACATCTGGTACGTGAAAAATTCAGCGACAAGGAGGATAGAAGAGATGATCTGCATGCAGGAGATACGGTGCAGGAAAAATTGTCTCTTGTGGCACGTTTTGGCGTATCCATTTTCTTCTGCGCACCTAACAAGAAGGAATTTCAGAATATTGTAAAGACACTGGCTATTCGATATGGAGTGACAATGGACGAAGATACCCTGCTTGCGGAAGCCAACAAATGGGAGCTCTCTCATGGTGGCCTGTCGGGAAGAACGGCACAGCAGTTTATTGATTACCTGTTAGGACAACAATAGATGACGCTTTTTTCGGAAATGTGTTTACTGCAAGGACGATAAAGAGAAGGAGGAAGTTTCCACATACAAAAGTGCAGGTGGAAACAATAATCAGGTGAAAACATTTGCAGCAATTGATGTAGGATCATATGCTCTGGAACTGAAAATCTTTGAGATATCTACCAGAAACGGCATTAAAGAGATTGATAACGTTTGTTATCAATTGGATTTGGGTACCGACAGTTATGCCACAGGCAAACTGGGATACGATAAATTGGAAGAACTGTGCAGAATCCTGAAAGATTTCGGCAGGATCATGAAACAGTATAAGGTGGATGCTTATCGGGCTTATGGTACCAGTGCCATTCGGGAAATCAAGAATAAGATGATCGTACTGGATCAGATTGAGCAGAGAACAGGGATCCATATCGATACTATAAGTAATTCTGAGCAACGCTTTCTGGATTACAAATCAATAGCATGTAAAGAGACCTCTT